>NZ_RZPW01001100.1:0-1519 GCF_003998455.1 Mesorhizobium sp. M7A.F.Ca.CA.001.08.2.1
CCACCCATCTGGCCAGCTCTGTTGCCGTTCCGACACATGTGTTGAAGATCGAACTTCACCCTGCCGAACTCGGCATGGTGACGGCCAATCTTCGCCTCTCCGGGGAACAACTTTCGATTGAGCTGAAGCCTGAAACACACGATGCCTATCGTCGGCTGTCGGCCGACAGCGAGGCCATCGTCAAGTCGCTGCGAGGGCTCGGCTTCGAGGTTGACAAGGTCACGATACTGCAACCTTCGGTAGCAGTTCCCGCTGCAACTCGGACGGATACAACCGCTCCGTTGGCGGCGGCAACAGGCCGCGATCCAGCATCCTTTCAACCGGGGAATTCGGGCGGCGGCAATGGTGGAGCCGGCGGCCAGCAACCGGGCCAGCAATCCTCAGGGAACCGCAACGATGACGCGCAGGACTACGGCCGCGGCCCTTCGCCTTCTCGCGAGCGCGCTGGCGGCGATATCTTTATCTAGCACGGTGACAGCTGCCGCAGCCGCGACCAACCCTTGCGAGCCGGAAATCCTGCGCGCCGCCGACCGCTATGGCGTTCCCGCCGGCATCCTTTATGCCGTTGGCCTGACGGAGACCGGCAACAAGGGCAGCCTTCAACCCAACGCTTTGAATATAGAGGGAAAAGCAGTCTTTCCCAGGAGCCGGACCGAGGCCCTTGCCGCCTTCGCCAATGCCCGGCGCGAGGGCAAGACCCTGATCGATCTCGGCTGCATGCAGATCAACCACCACTACCACGCATCGCATTTTCGCAGCGTCGAGGACATGCTCGACCCACGTCAGAACGTCGACTATGCGGCGCGCTTCCTGGCCAGCCTTCATGCCCGTCACGAGACCTGGTCGATGGCCGTGGCCCGCTATCATGCCGGCCCCGACAATGACCCGGCGCAGAAGATCTATGTCTGCCGCGTCATTGCCAACATGGTCGCCACCGGCTTTGGAAAATGGACCGCGAACGCCCGCGGATTCTGCAACCCATAAGCGCATTTCCCATTACTAATAGACCTACCACACAACCCCGAATTGTTGTTCTGGCCTGGCCAAAACTTGGCGCCGAATGCGTATCTGGCTGCACGCTAATGCAACCGATACGATTCCAGACTCCCAAGAAACTAGCTACAAGAAATGACGGTTGTTCAGGATTCTCGCCAGCGGATAGGCCTCTCTTCACGGGGAAAATGATTTGATTCGGAAGGCGGGGCCGATGATTGTGATCGTTGACGAGCGCGAGCTCGTAACAGAGGGATACAATTCACTTTTCGATCGTGAGGGCATCGCCTGTGCAGGCTTTGCATCCGGCGAATTCGGTGAGTGGGTGAATTCGGCCGCCGACACCGATCTGCGCTCGGTCAGGGCCTTCCTCATCGGCGATTGCCGCGAAGGTTCCATCTCTCCGCGCCAGATCCGCGACCGCACCGGCGCCCCGGTGATTGCGCTGAGCGAACAGCATTCGCTGGAGAACACGCTGCGGTTGTTCGAGAGCGGCGTCGATGACGTCATTCGCAAGCCCGTCCAT
>NZ_RZPW01001101.1:0-1519 GCF_003998455.1 Mesorhizobium sp. M7A.F.Ca.CA.001.08.2.1
GCTCTCAGGCCCGCTGATAGCGCACGATTATCCGACATTGCTCGGGGCCGCGATGCGGGGCGTCGGGCTGGCGCAGACGCCTCGACCAATCGCTGAAGCTCCGATAGCCGAGGGTAAACTGGAACCGGTGCTGGACGGTATCGCCGCCACGACGCCGGGCGTCTTTCTGTATCATCCCGGCAAGCGCCAAGTCCTGCCGAAGCTGCGCGCCTTCATCGACCACCTCAAATCCGCGGCGTGAGATGTCGGAATCCGGCCCCCTTGCGGTGGTCTCGCTACTGCCGGCGTCGGGCGAGATTGATGCGGCGTGAGTGTCGCGTCTCAACTCGATCCCGCAGAGCACATGGCTTTGATCTCCAGCTACGCCGGCGCACCGGCGACTGACCCTCTCACCACCAGGTCGACCGGCCAGACCTCGCCTCGCGCGCCCTCCTCCAGTCCTGAAATCCGTGCCGCCAGCCGCTCGGCGACACGGGCGCCGGCGAGACGGATCGATGAACGCGTCGTCGACAGCGGCACCGAGAAATTCTCCGGCCTCAGCCAGGGGAAGACATCGTCATGGGCGATCAGCGAGACGTCGCCCGGGATGCTCAAGCCGAGGTCGCGCACCGCACGCACGACGCCCAGCGCCATGATCAGGCTGGAGCAGGCGATCGCCGTCGGCGCGTCGTCCCCTTCCAGCAAACGCCTGGTGGCGCGGTAGCCGTTCTCCTCGGTCATATCGACCGAGCAGACATGGCGTTCGATCAATGTCAGTCCGCTCGCGGCGAGTGCCCGGCGCACGCCGCGTTCGCGATGGATGGCGAAGGTCTCGCGGCCGTCACCGTTGATCAGCGCCAGCCGCCGATGACCGAGCTGGATCAGCAGCCTGGCCGCTTCGTGGAAGGCGCCCTCATTGTCGATGTCGGTGAAGGCGTAGTCGAAATCGAAGCCCTCACTGCGGCCATGGACGATGAAGGGAATGCCGAGCGTGTTGACCAGCGCCACGCGCCGGTCAGCGGGCCTTGGAGAGGAGATATAAACAGCGTCGACCTGCCGGTTGGCGACGATGCGCCGGTAGGTCGTCTCCTGGTCGTCGGCGTCGGCCGGCGACAGCACAAGGTCGAGCTCGTGCGAGCGGGCATAGTCGCCAAGGCCGGACAGGAACTCGACGAAATGCGGATCGATGTCGACGGACGCACCGGTCGGCAGGACATAGCCGATCATGCCGGTCTTGCCGGTCGCCAGCCGGCGCGCGCTCGGGTTGGGCCGATAGCCATGGCGCTTGGCGGCATCCATGACACGCCTGCGCGTCTCCTCGTTGACCTCGGGATAGCCGTTCAGCGCGCGGCTTACCGTGGTTTGCGAAAGTGCCAGCATGTGGGCGAGCTGCTTGAGGTTCACGAAAGTCTCCATTCCCTCAAAGCGCTTTTAAATTGAATCGACC
This sequence comes from Mesorhizobium sp. M7A.F.Ca.CA.001.08.2.1, assembly GCF_003998455.1. NCBI lineage: Bacteria > Pseudomonadati > Pseudomonadota > Alphaproteobacteria > Hyphomicrobiales > Phyllobacteriaceae > Mesorhizobium > Mesorhizobium sp. M7A.F.Ca.CA.001.08.2.1. Next base: position 1,427 of record NZ_RZPW01001101.1, read on the forward strand.
CAAGTGCCACCGGGGCCGAGCCATACGAAGCCCAACCATAGACGCGGTTTGGGCATGTTTGAAACAAAAATTGCTGCTGCACTGCCATAATAG
>NZ_RZPW01001102.1:0-1515 GCF_003998455.1 Mesorhizobium sp. M7A.F.Ca.CA.001.08.2.1
GGGCTAGCGTGCGCACACATTTGCTTCGTGCTGTGGTCAAGCGTGAAGAAGCGACGCCGGAAAATGGCTTGAAGTGTTTGAATCGCATGTGATTCTGTAGCTGCCATTGTTCTGGAGGCTACGACGATGGCTTTGCTGCTTGGATACTTCGGCGACCTGCGCCTGCAAAAAAGGGGAGCATGGTTCTGGAGCGCATGTTTGCGCGTGTCAGCGCGGGCATGCGCCGGCTGGCCGACACGCGCGCCGAGAAGGTTGCGTTCACGCGCCTGTTTCGCAATCGCCACGTGAGCAAGCACGAGATCATCCGCACGGCGGCGGCGCGAACCGCCGAAATGGCCGCCGGCCGCCACGTGCTGATCATCGAGGACAGCAGCGAGATCAACTATGAAGCCAAGGCCTCACGCAAGCGTGGCCTCGGTCGTGTCGGCAATGGCACGGATATCGGGCTGTTCGTGCATCCGGCGCTGGCCGTGGATGCCGAGGACGGCTCGGTCCTTGGCCTTGCAGGGGCCACGATCTGGCGGCGCGAGGCAAAGAAGGCGGATGACTACCAGGCGCTGCCGATCGAAGACAAGGAAAGCCACAAATGGATCGGCACCGCCAAGGCGGCATGCCAGGCGCTGACCGACACGCCGCAGATGACGGTGGTCGGCGACCGCGAAGCCGACATCTACGAAGTGTTTGCAAGGCTTCCCGGCGAGCGCACCCATGTGCTCATCCGCGCTGTACGGGATCGGGTTTTGGGCGCGCGGGGCGAGCGCCTGTTCAGCGCGATCGCCAAGACCTCGGAAGCCGGCCGCATTGCCTTCGAGCTGCAGGCACGTCCTGGCCGGCCGGGCCGCACCGTCGAACTGGCCGTTCGCTTTGCGGCGGTGAGCTTGCGCCAGCCGCGCCTTGGCGCCGACAGTCGCGATCCGCGTGAACTCACGCTCAACATGGTGGAAGTGCGTGAGATCGATCCACCTTCGCCGAAGGAAGCGGTGACCTGGCGGCTTCTAACCACACATTGCGTCAACACGCTGGCCGATGCCTGCCGCATCGTCGAGATGTACCGCTCGCGTTGGATCGTCGAGCAGCTGTTCCGGACCGTGAAGTCGCAGGCCATCGATCTGGAGGAAAGTCTCATCGCCGATGGCGATGCGCTCGAACGCCTGGCCGCCGCCGCCCTGGTCGTCGCCACCAGGGTCATGCAACTCGTGCACGGGCGTGGTTCGCCGGGCCAGGGCTTCCAGGCCGCACGTCTCTTCGATCCCACCGAGATCACCGTCCTGAACGTGCTCATCGCCAAACTCGAAGGCAAGACCCAAAAGCAGAAGAACCCCCACCCCACGCACACGCTCGCCTGGGCCGCCTGGTGTATCGCCAGGCTCGGAGGCTGGAACGGCTACGAAAAGGAACGCCCGCCAGGACCCATCACCTTCACCCAAGGCCTCAGACGCTTCAACGCCATCGTCGACGGCTTCGTTCTCGCCTCACAAAAATGAACCCGAAGCAAATGTGTGCGCACGCTAGCCC
>NZ_RZPW01001103.1:0-1515 GCF_003998455.1 Mesorhizobium sp. M7A.F.Ca.CA.001.08.2.1
TACCATCCCTGTGATGCGTCCCGAGCTCGAGGCGCTGATGAGTGCCATCGCACCCGTCGCGCCTCGATGGCTGCAGAGCAATTCTCCACCGAAGCGCCGTTTAGAGCCGGTTCTCGAGCAATTCCGGCGTGATGTTCCGGCCAGCGTAGAAGATGCCCAGGATCAGCACCCGCCCACCCTCGACGGCGAAGGCAATGCTGACGGCGCGGCGATAGCCAACAATCCGCAACCCCGGCATGATCTCGACCCGCTCGGTGCCCCGCTGTGGAAAAGTCGACGGCCTAGACAATGGTCGCGGATACCCGCAATGAAATTCCGGGCGATCGCCGGCGACGCACGTCCGGCTAGGTCATCGTAGAGTTGCTCCAGCTCCGACTCCGCCTTGGAGTGGAAGACAATCCGATACTCCATCCCCTACTTGGCTTCCGCCTGCTTGGAGCGATGACGCGCCTCCAGCCGGGAGAAGACCGTGTCGGCAGGGATGCCCTTCATCGGATCCTGCCGGAGTTCAGCCAGGCGCCCTGGTATCTCCTCGCGCAGCCATTTCTCTCGCTCCGCCTCGAAATCCTCGAGCATGCGCAGGCCCGCGCGGACAACCTCGCTGGCATTGTTGTAGCGGCCTGATTCGAGCTGCTTCCTGATGAAGCTCTCGTAGTGGTCATTCAAAAGCGTAATTTGGCATTGGCAACCTCCTGCGGGGAGCGATTCCGAATCTGGCGCCGATTCGGCCATGCCTTACCTCGCGTGACTCATCCGCAGAGAATCACCCTTCGCTTTGATTCGGCATGATCGAGGCATCGCTTCAACGCCCCTAGGCCGCTCGACCAACGGCACTTGCGGCTATTGCGGCGTGACACACCGGCCGCCGGCGCGATCGAGGATTCACATGCAGGTCGATATTCGCGGTCATCAGTCATTGTCATGGTCGAGGGTGGGTCATGGTCGAGGGTGGCCACAAAAGCCGGCTGAATCGAACACCACCCCAACCAAATTCATTTCGTATTTGATTGCAAATCATCACCGGCATCACCGATGCCTGGCACGAGGATCGGATGGCTTTGTCTTTTCCGTCTCCGATTCGGTTGATCCGGCCATGGCGGCGGCCTGGCGCTTCACTTGCCGGTCCCCCAAACGCAAACGGCCCGCGGGCTGTTTTGTTGAGGCTTTGTTTGTTGTCGTACCTTGTCGGCTGAGTCCTCTTTGTGCGCCGAGGACTGCCGCTTGCGGGCACCATTGTCCCTTGAACGCGAACAGCCCGCCGGCTGATGCCAGGCGGGCTGTTGCTTAGTGAAGTTTGGTTTGCGGGACGGGATTTGGTTCTTTTGTCCCGCAGCTTCGGCTTCGCTTTCGGACCATCCGGCGTATTCCGAGAAGCTTCGGCAGTCCCCCATATCAAAACGGCGCGCGGGCATTTGTGGCTGGCGGGCTGTTTTTGATGTTGGTTTTGGGGAGAGGATTTGTTTTCTGTCTGGCGGCTTGGCTTGGCTGGTTGCGGGCGCCTGATGACAGGCCGGC
>NZ_RZPW01001104.1:0-1514 GCF_003998455.1 Mesorhizobium sp. M7A.F.Ca.CA.001.08.2.1
ATGCCAATCAGAGGCAGGTTAAGCAGGACCAGCATCAGATTGCCGACCCACATCGAGGCGATCAGACCCCAGAACAGGGCCGGCTGCTCAGTGGCGACATTCGGGCCAGGTGTAATGCCCTGGATAACCAACGCGCCGATCATCATCGCCATTACCGGGTTGGAGGGGATGCCGAGCGTCAGCATCGGGATGAATGAGGTCTGCGCGCCGGCATTGTTGGCGCTTTCTGGCGCCGCGACCCCTTGAATAGCGCCCTTGCCGAACTGCGACCGGTTTTTCGAGACACGGCTCTCGACCGCATAGGCCGCGAACGATGCCAGGACTGCGCCACCGCCGGGCAAGATCCCAAGCACGGTGCCGATGCCAGTCCCTCGCAAGACCGGGGCTATGACGCTCTTGAGCTCCGCAGCCGTCAACATGAGTTTGCTCACCTTGCGAACAATTACGTTGCGCTTCTGCTCATGCTCGATGTTGAAGATGATCTCGTTGATACCGAATACGCCCATGCTGAGCGCGACGAAATCGAGCCCGTCGGCCAAGCTCGGTATGCCGAACGTGTATCGCAGCGTGCCGCTCTCGACATCGGTCCCGACCAGGCCAAGCAGCAGGCCCAGCACGATCATCGCGAACGCCTTGAGCAGCGAACCTGACGCAAGCGTAACTGATGCAACGAGGCCGAGCACCATCAGGGAGAAATACTCTGCCGGGCCGAACTTCAGCGCAAAGCCGGCCAGCACCGGAGCGAACAGCGCCAGGATGAGCGTTGCGACCGTTCCGGCGAAGAACGAACCCAGTGCCGCCACCGCCAACGCCTGACCCGCCCTGCCCTGCTTGGCCATCTCGTAGCCGTCAATCGCGGTCACGATCGAGCCGGCTTCGCCCGGCAGGTTGATCAGGATGGCGGTGGTGGAGCTTCCGTATTGCGCACCGTAGTAGATGCCGGCCAGCATTATCATCGCCGTGTCGGGCGACAGGCTGAAGGTCAGCGGCAGAAGCATGGCAATTGTTGCCACCGGCCCGAGACCCGGCAAGACCCCGACAGCTGTGCCTAGCAGGCAGCCGACGAAGCAGTACAGCAGGTTCCACGGGTTCAGTGCCGTCTGGAAACCAAGCTCAAGATTGGAAAAGAAGTCCATGAAAAATGTTCTTCAGCTGGTGATTTTCACGGGCTGGGGGAAGCCGAAGGCCACCAGTAACCGAAAGATAGCCATTGCCCGATGATCGGGATGGGCAATCCGAGCGCATAGACGAAAAGGAAGGCGCAGACGAGAGACAGCACGAGGGCTAGCGTGATGGAGGGGATCCACTTCGTGTAGCTGCTGGCCATGGTCGTCGCCAGAATGCAGAGCGCCAGCGAGATGAACAGGCCGAGCCCTTTGAGGGTTAGGGCGAAGACCATGATCGAGCCCAGGACGAGGACAAGCGCACGCCAAGGGATCGTCAGCGCCTCGCCTGCCCCGCTTTTTGAACGCAATGCGTTAACGATGATGGCAAGCCCCAGAACGACCATCAGC
>NZ_RZPW01001105.1:0-1507 GCF_003998455.1 Mesorhizobium sp. M7A.F.Ca.CA.001.08.2.1
GGCAGGGGAAAGCTCGGCAGCCGCGAGCTGACCGCCGGATCGGATGTCGACCTGATCCTGCTTTACGACCACGCGCCGGACGCCGAGGAGTCCGATGGCGACAAGCCGCTGGCGCCTTCGCATTACTACACCCGCATGACGCAGCGGCTGATCGCGGCTGTGTCGGCGCCGACGGCGGAGGGCGTGCTCTACGAACTCGACCTGCGCCTGCGGCCATCAGGCAACAAGGGTCCTGTGGCGACCCATATCGATGCCTTCAAGAAATACCAGCGCCAGGAAGCCTGGACCTGGGAGCACATGGCGTTGGCACGCGCGCGCGCCATAGCTGGCGACGCCAGCCTGTGCAGTGAGGTTGAAGCGGAAGTGGCGGCGGTGCTTGGTCAGCCGCGCGACGCCGCAAAGGTGATGGCCGAGGCCTCGGAGATGCGCGCCATGATCGAAAAGGAAAAGCCGCCGCGCGACCTGTGGGACATCAAGCTGATCCCCGGCGGCCTCATCGATCTCGAATTCATCGCCCAAGTCGCTGTCATCACCGGGCAGGTAGGCGCCGGGCCGCGCGTTACCGGTACCGCCGAAATCCTTTCGCGCCTGTCACCGGGCTTCGCCAATGCCGGGGCGAGGCAGGAGCTTTTCGACGCCTATGCGCTCTATCTGGCGCTGACCCAGATGACGCGGCTGTGCCTTACCGGAGCCTTCGAGCGCGACGACGTTCCGCCGGGGCTTTCGGATCTGCTTCTGGCGGTGACCGACCTGCCGGATTTCGGTGTGCTGGAAGCACACCTCAAGGAGACGTCGCAGAAGGTCAGGAAAGACTTCCACCTTTTGCTTCGTACGGGATGACCGGGAAGCGATCGTCCCTTGGAATCGGGGACGTTTCGTGGTCCTCCAGTCTCATGCAGCTACTCTGTTCGCCGAATCTGCTGCAGCGCCCGGCTTGCGTGAGACTGCAAAATCCGGTCGCGCAGATAGGCATAGAAACGCGGCGGCAGCATGCCATAGTCGAATCGGGACGGTTTGCTCCCCGCGATAGGCCTGAGATCGGGACCCGGCCAGAGGAAATGATTGGTTTCGGTGACGACGATCCATGATGGCGTGTCATCGAGGCCGAGATAGGCTTTGAGGGGCGCAGGTATTTCTACTGCATCGGCAGGATCAGCTGGTGGCGAGTGTGTGACCGGAACGACCGTTATGACTTCACGGCCCTCCACGACCCGGCGCGCGGCGACAATGGCGCATGGTCGGTTTTTGCGACCTTCTTCGGCACCCTTTTCGTGTTCTCTCACCCAGAGGTAAGAATAGGAAATCACCAGACCCGGGATAGGTTTGGGTAGGCTCACGGTGTCCAGTCTTTGAGCATTGCATCAAGCCCGGCATATTCGCTCGATACGGCGCTTTCGGCGATGGCGTTAAGCGTCTCGTCGTCCAGCTCTTCCACAGGACGGGCGACCCGTCCCTTGACCAAGACCTCGAACATCGCCGCCGACAGGAGTACCGTGTGGGTCCGGCC
>NZ_RZPW01001106.1:0-1497 GCF_003998455.1 Mesorhizobium sp. M7A.F.Ca.CA.001.08.2.1
GGATTTTCGAGCGGCGTCAACGCTTGCGCCCACAGGCTGTCGCGACGGCCATCCCAGAAGAACCAGGGATCGTGCGCCACGCCGGCCAGCGGCATGGTGCGCCGGTTGGCGTGGCCGACGCCGACCGCCTGCGGCAGGTCGTCCTGGAACTGGCGGTCGATTTTGTGGCAGGGCGAACAGGATACCGACCCGTCACCGCTCATGCCCTGATCGAAGAACAGCGTCGAGCCGAGTGCGGCGGCGGCCGGCACGTCGGCAAAACGATTGGTGGTGTCGGCCTTGAGCGCCGGCAGCGACGACAGCGCCAGCGAAGCGATAGTCTTCTTTTCTGCGTCGGAAAAATCAGGCTTGCCGCAGCCCACGAGGACGACGGCGACCATCAGCGTCAGAAAGCGGAAAAGGCGCTTCATCGATCGCTCACAGCACCACGTTGAACAGTACGGTATCGGAGCCGGCGCCGGATGAGATGGCGAAACGAAGTTGCCACCAGCCGCTCATGGTGAATTTCAGCCCCTCGATGCGGTAACGGCCTTCGCCCAGGTAATCGGTGACCTGCGGGCTGGTCGGCAGGCCGTGATTGTGTTGCGGCATGCCGCCGGAGATGGCGATCGCGGCGCGCTCCACCGAAGCCCCTGTCTTTGTTTTCAGGGTCAGCAGCCAGGATTCCAGTTCGCCCTGCCGCACCACGCCCCGTTCCGGCACGAAACTCGCCACGTACAGCCCGTTGTCGGTTTTCTTCGTCCGCGCGACATCCGGGCCGGCTGGCAGCGACGAACGCGGCGCCGTCAGGAAGACGACCGCGAGAATGCCGACCAGCAAGGCAGCCAGACCAAGACCCGCCAGAAGATAACGCCATATCGATGCCAAACCGGTTCCTCTTCTGCAGACAACGCTCTGCCGAACGGATCGCATCCCGCCAGCCTGTGGGAAAACGCTGTGGCGGAAAAAACCCTGCTTGCCAAGCATGGCGCTGCCGATGGCAAAAAGCTACAGCACCGGGAAGCACTGGAGGATTGTAGATGGCGGGAACCGGCGTCGCCTCGATCGGCGAATGCATGCTCGAACTGTCGGGCCAGACCGGACCGAACTGGCGCATGGGCTTTGCCGGCGACACGTTCAACACGCTGTGGGCGCTGCACGCGCTGAGCACTGAGCGGCCGGCAACCTATGTCTCGGCCTTCGGCGACGATCCGTTCTCGCAAGCCCAGATCGATTTCTTAGGCCAGAACGGCATCGGCATCGGCTCCAGCCCGATCATAGCGGGCGCACGGCCTGGCCTCTATGCCATCACGCTGACCGGGGCCGAGCGTTCCTTCACCTACTGGCGCGGCGACGCCGCCGCGCGGCAGCTCGCCTCAGACCCAGTTGCATTGTCGAAAAACCTGGTAAATCAGGCGCTTGTCTATTTTTCCGGAATCACTTTGGCAATTCTGGATGAGGCCGCGCGCGCCGTATTGCTGGCGGCCGTCGCCAAGGCGCGCTCGGCCGGTTCACTTG
>NZ_RZPW01001107.1:0-1496 GCF_003998455.1 Mesorhizobium sp. M7A.F.Ca.CA.001.08.2.1
GTTTTTGTTCCACCGTCCGCGAACAGACCTAGCGTCGTTGCCTTGGTAAACCCGTACGGCAACCCTTCCGACCTTTCGATTTTTGCCCGATGGCTCGCTATCTCTGCGGCCCTGTCACCTCAAGGTTTAGGCGTGACGCGCTTGGGAGGAGCCATGGCTGACACCGAGATCAATCAAAACGAGGCGCGAAAGCGGCCCTTCCCCCTGCCCTGAACCGTGGGGTGCGTATCTTGGACATCGTCGCGAGATCACGAACTCCCAACGCTATCGGATCTGGCTCGCGAGCTTGGAATCGCGCGTTCTTCCGCGCATGCGCTATGTTCGACGCTCGGCGTACACTTGGAGCTCTTGATACGCCGCGGCGACCAGACCTTCCAGTTAGGCCCCCCGTCATGCGATGGTCGAACGCCTTTGCCCAGCAATCCGACGTGGCGACGGAGTTGGCGAGACGGAGTTGCCCGGGGGCAACAATTATCCTTTCGGTGCTCGAAGGGAGAGAGGTCTTCTATCTCGCCGCACGCAATTCGAGCGTTAGCCATTCGCTGATCCAGTTCCGTCCAGGAATGCGTTTGCCCGCAGCCTTTACGGCCACCGGCAAAGCCTTTCTCAGCCAGATGAGCGATTTCGAAGTACGGCGGCTCTATGCCGATGGTCTTCCCGAGCCTCGAACACAGAAAGCGTGCAAACTATTGACGACCTCATTGCTGAAATGCGCGATATCCGCACGAATGGCTTCAACTGCGACGACCAGCAGGTTGCGGACGGGATCATCTGCTTTGGGGCCCCGGTGCTGAATTCCCTTGACCGCCCAATCGCGGCGATGGCCGGGGCAATCGTTTGACGCATTGCGGAAGCCGAACTAGCCGCTTCATTAATCACAGGCATTCGAGGCTTGGCCCAAGGGCTCACGAGCAGCTTGCCTTCGCCGCAACCTGGTCCCCTCAGGGAACAAACAGATCGAGCTCCAGTTTGGCCTTCCAAGCAAGCAGGTGCGATAGATGGAGCACGCCATGAGACATTCACACGTCACGACGGCCGCGGCCGCTTTCATAGCTCTGACCTTCCCCGCGTTGGCCCAGACAAGCGGAACACCGGCCCCCTCGACACCCGCACCCCCTCCGGCCACCGAACAGCCGGTCGGCGGGCAGTTGCCGGATATCAACCGACAAGCGGACGGACCAACACGCGAAATGATCCGCCAGATGGTTGAGCAAGCGGTCCGGGAGAGAATGAAGCAGGATCGCGGTTCTGAGGAAGGTTTCCGCGATGAGGAAGATCGCTACATGAACCAGGACGGCCACATCAAGGATGCTGACCGCCCCGATGAATCTAGCCGTCATGGCGACCATTGGCTAAATCGTGGCGACTGGGGCAGAGGACACAGAATGGCTCGACACCGTGGTCACCAAATGATGCGCGGTGCCGGCATGCGACTGGTGTTTGGACTGTTGGACACGGATGGCGACGGTTCATTGTCCCAGAACGAGGTTGAAGGC
>NZ_RZPW01001108.1:0-1495 GCF_003998455.1 Mesorhizobium sp. M7A.F.Ca.CA.001.08.2.1
GGTGAAGGATCGCCGTTCGGCTCGCACAGCTGCAGCTGAACGTTCGGCAAGTTGCAAATCCGGTATTGCATCGCCTTGAAACCCTCGGGGCTTGGGACCTGCAATTCTTCGTATTCGGTCAGCGGCGGATAGGACTCCCATGGCCCGATGCCTATGGAGTCATAGTAGGCCTGCGCCTTGTCGATATCGTGCACGACGATGCAGATGTGATGCAGCTTGTCGAAATTACCCATTTTCCTACTCCTTGATCGGAACCGTATAGTTCAGCACCCGGCGCCCTCCGTCGGGGTAGATCGTCTCGCCGGTGATGTAGGAAGCGTCGTCGCTGGCCAGGAACGCCACGACCGAAGCGATCTCGGCTGCCGTGCCGAGGCGCCCGAGCGGTGTGCGCGAAAGGACCGCCCGCCGCATTTCTTCCGAATCGATGAATGTCCCGTCCATGACCATGTCCGTGGCAATGGTGCCGGGTCCGACCCCAACCACACGGATGCCATGGGGAGCGAAGGCGACGGCCGCGGTGCTGGTGACCTGGTTCATGCCGCCCTTGGAGATCGCGTAGGTGGCGACACGCGGGTTGGCGAGGCCCGAATTGATCGACGACATGTTGATGATGACGCCGCCTCCACCTTGCGCGATCATCTGGCGGGCTGCGGCCTGGGTGCCCATGAACGCGCCCTTCAGATTGACGGCGAGAACCCTGTCGTAGTCCGCCTCTGTGATGTCGAGAAAGTCCTGGACCGGAGCGATGCCGGCATTGTTGACCATGATGTCGACACGGCCGAACTTCGCCACCGCCGCTGCAATCAGCCCATCGACCTGGTCCTTCTTGCTGACATCCGTAACCACCGCCAGGACGCTGTCGGTGGTGCCGATTTCAGCGGCACATTTTTTTAGCTCCACGGCATCGATGTCGCCGAGCACGAGCTTCGCGCCTTCGGCCAAAAAGCGTTCCGCGCAAGCGCGTCCGATGCCGCGCGCCGCGCCTGTGACAACCGCCACCTTGCCTGCCTGTCTCATGTCCAATCCTTCGATCATTTGTAAGTCGGCCACCCTCTCAGGGAGCATGGGCCGAGCTTGGCTACGGATGGGGATTCTCCCACCGAAGCCCAGCCTAGCGGATAACGAAGGGATTGGCGGTCTTGCCGGCGGTGTCTATCCACACCGTCTTGGTTTGCAGATAGGAATTGATGGCATCCTGCCCGCTTTCGCGCCCGATACCGCTCCTCTTGTAGCCGCCGAAGGGCGCCATGTAGGAGACGGCACGGTATGAATTGATCCAGACCATCCCCGCTTCCATTGCGGCCGCGCCGCGCAGTGCCCGGCCCATGTCGCTGGTCCATATCCCCGCTGCCAATCCGTAGGGGCTGTCATTGGCAATGGCGAAGGCCTCGTCCTCGTCGTCGAAGGGAATGACCGACAGGATCGGCCCGAACACCTCTTCGCGCGCAATCCGCATGGTGTTGTTCACGCCGGTGAAAATGGTGGGCTCGACGAA
>NZ_RZPW01001109.1:0-1490 GCF_003998455.1 Mesorhizobium sp. M7A.F.Ca.CA.001.08.2.1
CCCCACCACCGCCACCGGAGCCGCCGTTGTCACCATTTCCACCGTCTGGAATGGCCTGCGTGCCGGCCGCCCCACCGGTTCCTGCATCCGGACCGTTGCCCGCGACGCCGGCGTCACCTGCATCGCCACCATCGCCGCCGTTGCTGTCTACGTCACCATCACCGCCCCTGCCTCCGGTCGCACCATAAAGAGCCTGTGCATGCGCCGGCGCCGTCAGGATGACTGGCAGCAGCAACGACCCCGCGAGCGCCGTGGAGCACAAAAGTACAAGCGGGCGTATGAGCGAGCGACGATCGCGAATTGTCATGGAATTCCCCCCGTGTGCCGCAAGCAACGATTCCGCGGCCGGCCCGATCGCCGAGCGTCCCGCGAAAATCATCGCTTGCCGCTGCGTCGGGTCGCGTGCGTCCGCCACGCACATCGCCCGACTGCTTCCTCACAATCCGCCCGGCGAAACCACCAAGACGATCGCGGCCGATGATAAAACGTCCTCTCCCGACAATTCCACCGATCAATTCTATTGAATTCTGACCAATTCTTGCACGGGCGGATCGCGCTTGCCTCCCCGCACAACTCCTGCGAGATTCAACATTTGGCGCATCGGGGGGTGCGGCAGGGGAACCCCGTGCGAATACTCGACCATGCTTGATCTGAAGACCGTTCTGGTTGTTACGTTTGCAACCGCAAGCCTGCAGGCCGTCACCTGGTTGTTTGTGTGGCTGGCGTGGCGCCGCCTCTATGAGTTGAAGTTTCTTGCGGCCGGCTTCGTCGCTATCGCGGCGGGGGTGCTGCTGATTCTCCTGCGTGGGGAGCAGCCGGCGGCCTGGGCCATCGTGCTCCACAACACGATCATCAAGCTAGGCCTGGTGTTGCTGGCCGAGGGTCTGGCGCGCTTTCTGGGACAGCCACGCTATACCTGGATCAGCATTTCACTGCTGATTTTCCAAATTGTCGCATGGAGTGCCGCCCTCGCGATGGATCCGGGCGACATTGCTATACGCATTCACGCATCGACCTTCTTTACGGTCGTGATGATGTCGGTGATGTGTCTTGGGCTGATGCGGGACCGGACGCAACCAACCCTCCTGCGCTGGATCACGATCGGTGTGCTTGCCGAGTATATCGCGGCTAGCGTTCTCCAGAGCATCATCGAATACCGGCTGCCGGTCGATTTTCAAGGCGCCTCGGTTCTGGCCGACCGCAACGCTTGGTATCTGCTGCAGGGCGCGCTGTTCCTGATCGCCTTTTTCGGCTGCCTGCTGTTCATGGTCAGTTCGCGGCTGTCCTCTGCGCTGCTGGAGAAAAATATCGCCTTGTCGCGGGAGGTACGGGAACGACGACGGCTGGAAAGCCGGTTGAACGCGAGCCTGGCGGCCGAACGTGTGCTTCGCGACGAGCAGGCGGACTTCATGCGCGTCGTCAGCCACGAGTTTCGCACCCCGCTCGCCATCATCCGCAACGCGGCCGACATGATCGGCCTTGTCGGCCAC
>NZ_RZPW01000110.1:0-11478 GCF_003998455.1 Mesorhizobium sp. M7A.F.Ca.CA.001.08.2.1
GATCAAGGACGGCACGGTCTCGGGCGGCATGATCCCCAAGGTCGAGACCTGCATCGAAGCGATCGAGCGCGGCGTCGAAGGCGTCGTCATCCTCAACGGCAAGACCCCGCATGCGGTGCTGCTGGAACTGTTCACCGAACATGGCGCCGGCACGCTGATCGTGCCCTGAGGGGCTCGTCAGCCGGCTAACTTTCTCGCCTCGGAATCTTCAATATTGTCGATGGTGGGAATGGCGGGCTTTCTGGCCGGGCGTCGAACGGACATCGATTCCTCCTCGGCGTCCTGCGGCGCGCCCCAGAATTCGGCCAGCGTCGGGCCGTCTTTCACCCTGATGTCGCGGACCAGAAAGCCCCAGACCTCGCGGAACCACACGCGGCGGCCCATCTGTGTGTACCAGCGCATCGAATGGCGCTGCTCGGGATCCTTGTGGAACAGGATGCGGGCCAGCGCCTTCGGCCGTGATTGCACCGCCAGCTCGATCAGCTTGACGCTGAAGAACAGCATCCACGGCTTCAGCCGCGTCATCTGCAGCACCTGGTGCTTGTAGTCCCACAGGCGCATCCTGCTGGATCACCTTGCGATCCCGCGCGATGCGGAAGAACGGCGTCCAGCGATGCGGCGTCACATAAAGCGCCTGGATCTGGTCGGGGTCGTAGGCGATGAGTTGGCGAAAGCCGCGCCACAGGTCGCGAAACCCTTCGTCCTCGAAGCCGGACACCCAGGTCGCCATAGACAGGATGCCGCTGAGACGCAGCAGCCTTATCGCCTCGCGATCGGATGAGGTGCTGCCGCCCTTGCGGATCAATTGAAGCGTCTGCTCGTCGGTGTTTTCCATGCCGAGCAGCCAGCGGATGACACCGGCCTTGCGGTAGAGATGCAGGATGTCGGCATCGCGCACGATGTCGTCGGCACGGGTCGAACCGACGATCAGCACCGGCACGTTCTCGGCGATCAGGGTATCGAGGAAGGCCCGCCAGGCTTTCTTCGAGACCGTCGGATTCTCGTCGGCAAGATTGATGAGCTCGACGCCATGTTGGCGATGCAGCCATGCGATCTCCCTGGCGAATTTCACCGGATCGCGATGCCGCCAGCGGGTCCAGAAGCCGCGCTGGCCGCAATAGTTGCACAGATGCGGACAGCCGCGCGAAAACTGCATGACCACGGCCCGCTTGCCGCCCCAGTAGCTGTAACTGGGATGGTCGATCAGTTCCCAGCCGACGCGGTAGGCGTCGAGGTCAGCAATGGTCATGGCCGCCTGTGTGGCGAAGGGGCGGCTGAGATCGTCGCGATAGGCGATGCCGGCCACGCTCGCCGGCGGCTGGCGCATCTCCAGCCCTTCGACCAGCGCCACCACCGTCGCTTCGCCCTCGCCGCGCACGATGAAGTCGAAGGCATCGGTAGCGGCCAGGATGTCGCGCCAATGATAGGTCGGGAAAACGCCGCCATAGATGATGATGGTCGCCGGCTCGCGCTCCTTGATCATGCGCGCGATCACCAAGGCGGTCGGGTGCGCCGAGGTCGAGCCGGAATGGCCGATCAGGACGAAGTCGGGGTGGTCCTCCAGTGCGCTGCGCACGACGTCATCGAGCGGCATCGGCCCGAACTCGGCGTCGACGAGGCGCACCTGATGGCCGGCATCGATCAGCGGCCCGCCGATCGCCAGCAGGCCGAGCGGCGGCAGGTGATCGTCGGGCACGCGGCTGCCGATGGCGGTGTGCGGCGGATTGATCAGGACGATTTTCATGGCGGACCTCCTGGCAGTTGGTCCGCACAAGCTGGCCGGCGATGTGGACACGCGCTTGGCCCGTTTCAGCAGTTTGCGTGCAGCTTTTCCTCAAGGAGTGCGAAGGGCAGGCATTGTCATCGCCTGAGATGCCCGAGCGGCACATGGCCCGGGCCCTTGATGTTCTGCAGCACCAACTGCGTGTGGACGTCGCGCACGCCGTCGAGCCGCATCAGCCGGTGCATGACGAAAGCGTTGAGCTCGTCGACCGACGGCACCATGACATGCAGCAGAAAGTCATGGTCGCCGGTCATCGTCCAGCACGAGGAAACCTCGTCCATGCGCTGCACGGCGGCGATGAAGCTTTCGGGCGAGCCGTCGCTGTGGCTGACGAGGCGCACCTGGATGAACACCTCGACCATCAGCCCGACAGCGCGGCGGCTGATCACGGCGGCAAATCCCTTGATGATGCCGGCCTCCTGCAGCGCCTCGAAGCGCCGCGCGCATGGTGTCGTCGACAGGCCGATCTCTTGCGCCAGCTCGGAAACCGGCTTGCGCCCGTCGCGCTGCAGGACATCAAGCATCTTGATCTCGAAATCATCGAATCGAGGCATTTCCACTCCTTCCTGGGAATTTATGAGTGAATATTATCCCGATTTCCGAATTCGAACCATCATCAAAACCGATTCGCCTCCGCAAACCCGCTTAACCTTCAACACGTCAGCCATTTGCTTTGCGAGGAGAAAAACCATGACGACGATGAGCGTTGCCGAATATGCCCGCGACTGCGCGGCGCAAGGATTGCGCGGCGACTACTCGGTCTGCCGTGCCGATTTCACCGTGTCGCAGGGTTACGATTACAGCGATGAAGAGCAGGCGGTGTGGCGCACGCTGTGCGACCGCCAGACCAGACTGACGCGCAAGCTCGCCCACCATTCCTACCTCGACGGCGTCGAAAAACTCGGCCTGCTCGACCGTATTCCCGACTTCGACGAGGTCAGCGCCAAGCTGCGCAAACTGACCGGTTGGGAGATCGTCGCGGTGCCGGGGCTCATTCCCGCGGCTCCGTTTTTCGACCATCTCGCCGATCGCCGCTTCCCGGTCACCAACTGGCTGCGGACCAGGCAGGAGCTCGACTACATTGTCGAGCCCGACATGTTCCATGATTTCTTCGGCCATGTGCCGGCGCTGTCGCAACCGGTGTTCGCCGATTTCATGCAGATGTATGGCGAGAAGGCCGGCGACATCATCGCGCTGGGTGGCGACGAGATGATTTCCCGGCTCTACTGGTACACGGCCGAATATGGCCTGATGCAGGAGGCCGGCCAGCCGCTGAAGGCCTTTGGCGCCGGCCTTATGTCGTCGTTTACTGAGCTGCAGTTCGCGGTCGAAGGCAAGGACGCCCACCACGTGCCCTTCGACCTGGAAACGGTGATGCGCACCGGCTACGAGATCGACAAGTTCCAGCGCGCCTATTTCGTGCTGCCGTCCTTCGACGCCTTGCGCGATGCCTTCCAGACCGCCGATTTCGCGGCAATCGTCGCCCGGCGCAAGGACCAGCCGGCGCTCGACCCGGCGACGCTCTAGAGCAATTCCAGGAAAAGTGTGAAACGGTTTTCCGTCCGGAATTGCGTCAAACAAAGAGTTAGAGCGGATCGCCGTTCCGTGAAACGGTGAACTGCCCTAGGCAGCATGCTGCCCTGCAGCCGTCAGGCGGTGACCACCTTGCTGAGATGGTCGCCCAGCCGGCAGGCCAGCGCGGTGATCGTCGTCGGTTGCATTGCCCCGACGTGCAGAACACCGAGGAGCCGCCGACATAGAGATTGTCCATGCCGTGCACCTTGCAGTTGGCGTCGACCACGCTCTTGCTGATGTCGGTGCCCATGCGCGTGCCGCCCATATGGTGATGGCCCGCCGTCTCGTCGTTGGTCGGATAGTCCTGACCATTGCTGATCCAGTCGGCAATGCGCACGCGGCCGAGATTCTTCTCGATCAGCGTTGCGCCGAACAGTCTGAGCCCTTCGAGAAGGGTGCGATGTTCCAGTTCGGATTTCTTCCAGTGCAGTTCGATGCGCGGCACGCCGGCATGGTCGACATCGGTCTTCGACAACTCGATCTGGTTGGAGGCCAGCGGCGCCTGTTCCCAGGCGACGTAGAGCTGGGCCGCGCAGCGCAGTCGCTGACTGAGCTGGTAGGACATCCATTCCGCCATGCTGGGCGCCGTGCAGGCGAGGTCGGCGATAAGGCTCTTGACCCCGGGATACGGCGTCTCGATCAGCCGGATGCCGAAATTCATGATCTGCAGCCGCTCCATGGCGGCGAGTGTCGGCGAGAAGAAGGCCTCGTTGACGGCGTCGACCTCGAACGCGTTATAGTCGGCCAGGATGGCGTTGCCGCCCTCGAAGGTCGGATGCTCCATCCAGTAGCGGCCAAGCGCAGTTGCATTCGGCACGACGCCGCCGTTCGAGCGCTGGTTGGACCACAGAAGCAGCCGCGAATTCTCCAGCCCACCGGTGCAGACGATGAAATAGTCAGCGCTGAACGAGCCCGCATCCTGTCCGTGCGACCACAGCCTGGCGCCAGTCACGCGTCTGCCGTCGCCGGCAAGTTCGGTGGCACAAGTGTTGAGCACCACCGCGATGTTCGTGGCCTTGTCGAGTTCATCGCCGAACTTCTCGGCGAAGCGCACGGCCGGGCTCTTGATCAGCTGCACCCAGCGAATGTCGTCCGAGATCGGCATATCGGGCCGGAGGGCCGGAAGGTCGAGAATATCGCGCACTTCCGGCAGATAGGGTTCGATGTCGGTGCGGGCGATCGGCCAGCCCGTATCGGGTACCCAGGCCTTCGGCTCGAAATCCTGCTTGTCGAGCACGCGGCACCAGCCTGCCCAGTGGTTGGAACTGCCCCCCATGAACCGCAGCCGGGTGATGTCGAGATCGAAATAGAAATCCCCGACCGTGCTGCCCCGGTAAAAGTCCTGCGAGTCGTCGCTGAATTCGCGCGGACCGGCCTCCATCACCACCACCGGAATGCCGGCCGCGCCAAGCTTGCGGGCAATGGTCATGCCGGCCGGACCGGAGCCGAGGATGCAGACCTTCGGGGTGAAGTTCGCAGCGCGATACGCCTCGTAGCTGTCGAAGATCATGCCAGGTCGCTCCGCTTCAGGATCCAGCCACCGACCTCGACGATCTCGTTCGGGTCGGGCTTTGGACCGGCGGCATCGGCATCAGGCAGCTTGCGGAACAAAGACAGGGCAGGCAATGCGATCAACGCCTGCACGAGCGCGCGGCGTGACATTTTCTTGATGATGAAACTCATGGCTGGTCTCTCGGCTGGGCTTCGTCACTGCATGGCGTTCCCAGAACGGCAATTCCCGGAACGACACATGCATCACCGTGGAAGCCAGTATCGTGCCAAGTCTGGCCGCAAAGCAGTGAAAACCCGGCTAAGCGGTACAACCGAGTGCAAACAAGGTTAGAGTTTTCTTAACAGGCCGGTTGCGGCAGATCGGATCACGCCGCCTCGGAAATGCCGGTGTCGATGATCGTCAGGTTACGGCCCTGGTGCTTGGCCTGGTAGAGGCGTCGGTCGGCGGCGCGCATCAACTCCGACACGCTGGCTTCCTCGCCGCAGACAGTACCGCCGATGCTGACCGTGAGCGGAATGGTCCGCTCGTCGACGGGCCGGAAGCGGATCAGCTCGACTTCGCGGCGAATGCGCTCGGCGACGCGCTTGGCCTCCTGCTCGGTGGCGCCAACCAGAAAGGCGCCAAATTCCTCGCCGCCGATGCGGCCGAGCACATCGCCGCTGCGCACGCCGCGCTGAATCGCGCTGGCGATCAAAAGCAGCGCGTCATCGCCGGTCAGGTGGCCGAAATTGTCGTTGATGGTCTTGAAGTGGTCGGCATCGATGATCAGCAGCGCGCCGCGATCGGACTTGCGGCGCGAACCGTCGAGCGCCGCAAAGAAGCTTTCCCGGTTGAGCATGCCGGTCATGTCGTCGCGGCTCGCCTTTTCCGCCAGGCGGCGATGCGCGGCGGCGAGTTGGGCATGGGCTCGGGCGAGATCGCGATGCGCGTTTTTCAGCCTGTCGCTTTGCCAGAAAGTGCTTGCGCTGGCGGCCCACGCCAGCACCAGCGGACAGAGCGTGGAGGTCAGCCAGATCGTCCGGTTGACCGGAAATCCCATGGCCGGAACGATGATCAGGGTCAGCAGGAGAGAGGCCGCGACTGAGGCGAAAGCAACGGCGGCGGATCTCAGAATTATGCTGTTCATCGCTTGCTCCCACAAGACTGCCTCTCTGCCAGCAAGCCCTGAAGGCCACCTTTCCCAGATGCCTAAAATTTGAATCGTGAGACGATTTACGCAACCTCAACGAGCAGAAGTTGTGGATAAAGTCGCTTTCGGAATGCGCGTTTCATGCCATAAGGAGCCCATGACCACGCTCCCTGACCCCGCCCGCTTCGCCCATGTCACCGACTGGGTCTTCGATCTCGACAACACGCTCTATCCGCACCATTCGAATCTGTTCTCGCAGATCGACGTCAAGATGACCGCCTATGTCGGCGAACTGTTGGCATTGCCGCGCGACGATGCGCGCAAGTTGCAGAAGGAGCTCTACCGCGAATATGGCACGACGCTGAACGGCCTGATGACACGCCACGGCATCGACCCCGACGATTTCCTCGAGAAGGTCCACGACATCGACTATTCATGGCTGGTGCCCGATCCCGTTCTCGGCACCGCCATCCGCCAGCTTCCCGGCCGCAAGTTCATCTTCACCAACGGCGACCGCAGGCACGCCGAGCGCACCGCGCGCCAGCTCGGCATCCTCGACCATTTCGACGACATCTTCGACATCGTCGCTGCGGGGCTCAATCCCAAGCCGGCGCGCCAGACCTACGAGAAGTTCGCCGAACTCCACGCCGTCACCGGCCACAATGCGGTGATGTTCGAGGATCTTGCCCGTAACCTTTCGGTGCCGAAGTCGCTCGGCATGACCACGGTGCTCATCGTGCCGCGCAATTTCGAGCCGACCTTTTCCGAAATCTGGGAGCGCGACCCGGCCAATGAGGATGATGTCGATTTCGTCACCGACGATCTGGCGGGGTTTCTGACGGCGATTGTGGAGAGGGGCGAGGGGAAATGAAGAAATGATGAAATGACGAATTGGGGATCGATCCGAACGCAGAGCCGCTTCAATTCTTCACTTCCCCAATTCCCCAATTCCCCAATTCCCCTACTCTCCTAACTTATAGAACCGGCTGATAATCCCCCACGCCTCATCCGCGGTGTCGACGAAGTCGATGATGTCCTGATCACCGGGGCTGATCGTGCCCTGCTCGGCGAGGAAATCGAGATCGATCGCCCGCTTCCAGAAGGATTTGCCGAACAGGATCACCGGCACGCGCTCCATGCGCCCTGTCTGGATCAGGGTCAGCGTCTCGAAGAATTCGTCCATCGTGCCGAAGCCGCCCGGAAACACCGCGACCGCCTTGGCGCGCATGACGAAATGCATCTTGCGGATAGCGAAATAATGGAAGTTGAAGCAGAGCTCCGGCGTCACATAGATGTTCGGCGCCTGCTCGTGCGGCAAGACGATGTTGAGGCCTATCGACGGCGCGCCGACATCGTCGGCGCCGCGGTTTCCCGCTTCCATCACGCCCGGCCCGCCGCCGGTCACCACGACATATTCGCGGTAATAGGAGGTAGCCGATTGCTGCGAGCAGAGGCGGGCGAATTTGCGCGCTTCCTCGTAGTATTTGCTGTTCTCTTCGAGGTTCTTCTTCTGCGTCTCGTTCTTGGCCGCCCAGGCCTCGCCGCCGGGTTCCGGCAGGCGCGCACCGCCGAACAGGATCACCGTCGAGCGGATGCCGCGTTCGGCTAGGATCATTTCCGGTTTCAGGAGTTCGAGTTGCAGCCTGACCGCGCGCAACTCGCGCCGCGTCATGAAGTCGGGATCGTTCCAGGCGAGCCGGTAGGTTTCGGCACGCGTCTGCGGCGTGTCAGGCACGCTCTTCGACCGCTCCAGATCCTCGTCCGAATGCGGCAGCGGCGTCCACCCCGCCTTTTCCATAGGAGTCATAACTACCCGTCCAATTCCCTTAACTGCGCCGTCCCGTGACGCACACGCGATTGACCCCCATTAAGCCTTAACATAGGGTCCGCGCGACTTTCAAAACAGGTTAAGGCTCAGCCCCTTAACAGCTTGGTAATGGAGCGAATTCATGTCGAAGCCCGATCTGGCGAGCCTCGAAAAGAGCATCGAGAAGGCCTTCGAGGAACGCGATGCGATTTCGACTGCGACGCGCGGCGAAACGCGCGATGCCATCCAGTCGGCGCTTGACCTGCTCGACCGCGGCGCCGTCCGCGTCGCCGAGCGGCAGGCCGACGGCAAGTGGCATGTCAACCAGTGGCTGAAGAAGGCCGTGCTTTTGTCCTTCCGGCTCAACCCGATGGAGATCATCAAGGGTGGTCCCGGCGAAGCGACGTGGTGGGACAAGGTGCCGTCGAAGTTCGATGGCTGGGGCGCTGTCGATTTCGAAAAGGAGGGCTTTCGCGCCGTGCCGGGGTCGATCGTGCGTCGCTCGGCCTATATCGCGCCGGGCGCCGTGCTGATGCCGTCCTTCGTCAATGTCGGCGCCTACGTCGATACAGGCACCATGATCGACACCTGGGTCGGGGTAGGCTCCTGTGCCCAGATCGGCAAGAACGTGCATCTTTCCGGCGGCGTCGGCATCGGCGGCGTGCTGGAGCCGATGCAGGCAGGTCCGACCATCATCGAGGACAATTGCTTCATCGGCGCGCGCTCGGAAGTGGTCGAGGGCTGCATCGTGCGCGAAGGCTCGGTGCTCGGCATGGGCGTCTTCATCGGCCAGTCGACCAAGATCGTCGACCGCGCCACCGGCGAGATTTTCTACGGCGAAGTGCCGCCGAATTCCGTCGTCGTCGCCGGAGCGATGCCGGGCAAGCCCTTTCCGAACGGCGAGCCGGGTCCGAGCCTCTACTGCGCCGTCATCGTCAAGCGCGTCGACGCCAAAACCAGGTCCAAGACCTCGATCAACGAATTGCTGCGCGATTGATCTTTGCGCAAAGCGGGCGCACCTTCCGCCGGCGCGACAATCGGTCGCGCGGGTTCATCATGGAGGGGTGACATGGACTGGAAGTATCTGCTCACAAGTTTTGACGGTCGCATCAACCGTGGCAAGTTCTGGGCCGCGATTGGCGTTTTCATCGTCATTGGCATCGTTGCCTTTATTCTCGATGCGATCCTCGGTACACGCATCACCACGGCCAGTGGCGCCCAGATCGGCATCATCGGCATTCTCATCGCTCTGGCCTCGATCTATTTCGCACTCGCAGTCTACGCCAAGCGCTGGCATGATCGCGGCAAGTCGGGCTGGTGGAGCCTGATCATGCTGGTGCCATTGATCGGCCCGATCTGGTTTCTGGTGGAATGCGGCATTCTCGAAGGCGCCAGGGGCGCCAATCAATATGGACCGGACCCGCTTGCCTGACAGATCAGATCTCACCTGGCTTTTCTTCAAAACCTCGGGCCGCGTCAGTCGCGCGGCCTATTTTCTTGGCGGGTTGCTCGTCGCCATCATCCAGGCCTTCCCGCTCTACCGCTTCACGCTGGTGCCGGAAGGTTCGGCCGAGAGCAACATGTGGTCGTTCATCTTCTTCGTCGCCTTCATCGCCTCGCTGTGGTCGAACATTGCCCTGGCGGTCAAGCGGCTGCACGATTTGGACAAGCCGGGCATTGCGGCGCTGATCTTGTTCGTGCCGGTGGTCTCGATCGTGGCCTTCCTTGTGTTGTGCCTGTTTCCGGGGCAGCCTGGACCCAACCGCTACGGCCGGCGCACCAACGAGCCAGCACAACCCTGAGGTTCGATCGGACATGCGCTACCGTACGCTTGATCCGAAACTGATCATCGAGACCGCAGAACGGCTGGAGACGCGCGTTGCGGAGCGTTTCCCCGATGCCGGCCTGCGCGGCGTTGCCGCCGAACTGGTCTCGCTGTCGCGCGACCTGGCACAGGGCGCCAAGGCCCTGGAAGCGCCGATCTGGTGGCTGCGCGGCCTCATCGTCGCCGCTGTCGTTGCCGGCGCACTGATGTTCATCTTCGTCGGCACCGTCCTGCCATTCGACCGCATTTCCAAACCGGGTGATGCCGTCCAGTCGGTGCAAGGCATCGAAGCTTCGCTCAACATGTTCATCCTCGCCATTGTCGGATTTCTCGCCTTGATCCGCTCTGAGGAGCGCATCAAGCGCAAGCAGGTCTTTCGCCAGCTGCATGGCCTGCGCTCGCTGATCCACGTCATCGACATGCACCAGCTGACCAAGGATCCGGCGGCGCTGTCGGCCGATTTCAAGCCGACGTCGCATTCGCCCGCCCGCATCACCAATGCCGCCGACCTGGCGCGTTACCTCGACTATTGCTCCGAAATGCTGTCGATCACCGGCAAGATCGCCGCATTGTTCGCGCAGTCGGTCAATGACGACGTGGTCATCGACGGCGTCAACGATATCGAGAACCTGGCGTCCAACCTGTCGCGGAAAATCTGGCAGAAGATCACGTTGATCGACGGCCGGCCGGTGCAACAATCTGCTCCGGCGCCAGGCCCGGCGAGCCAAGCCGCTCCGCTTCCGCTGCGCGCACCAAGGCGATGATCCGCTGAACCGTCGGCACGGGCGTGCCGGCCTTCCCCGCCAGCCGCAAGATGGCACCTTGCAAGTCGTCGATCTCCGTCGGCCGGCCGCGCTGAAGATCGTCCCACATCGACGAGCGCGCCTGCGGGTCGATCGCCAGCATGCGCCGCGCCAAGAGCTTGAACAGCCAGTCCGGCAGCCTGAGCACTTTCGGCAGCAGCGCCGGCCGCAGGCCGGCGATCCGCGCCGGCTCGATGCCGGACGCTTTCAGCGCCGTCAGCGCCTCGTCGATCTGGCTGGCCAGGATCAGCCGCCAGCGTCGGTCGGCCAGTTCGGTTGCCAGCGGCAGGCCGGAAAGCGCCACCAGCGCGTTGTTCAGATTCATCAGCAGCTTACCCCACAGCACCGCCTTCATGTCGCCATGCGCTTCAACCGCAAACCCTTCGACGCCAAGCAGGCCGACCAGGCCGGCATCGCCATCCTCGACCATCACCTTGCCGTCGCTGGCGCGGTGCACGCGCAGCGGCAGCTCGCCGTCCGGCGACTGCACCACATTGAACGGCACCATGCCGGCCAGCACCGTTCGCCGGCCAAGTCCGGCACGCAGTCTGTCGGCATTGTCGACACCGTTCTGCAGGCTGATCACCACGGCGTCGGGCCGGGCATGAGCTTTGATAAGATCCGCCATGTCCTGAGTGGCGCCGCTCTTGACCGTGACCAGGATCACGTCCGCCTGCGGCAGGGTGGCGGCCGGATCGGTGGTGACGGCAAGCGCCTCCGGCTTGATCGAGCGATCGCGGCCCTGGAGGTCGCTGACCCGCAATCCACCCTGCCGCAACGCTGCCTCGATGCGCGGCCGGGCCAGCAGAATGACCTTTCGGCCGGCCAGCGTCAGGCAGCCGCCGGCATAGCAGCCAATGCTGCCGGCACCGGCTATGACGATCCGTTTGTCCTTGTCTGCCATCCTGTCGCCCGCGCCGGGTCGCAACTATACGACATGAAAACCATAATATCGGCGGTATCGCCAGCCATGAGGCTGGCCCCTATGTCTGGCCGTGACAGGCCCTGCGCTTTCGACTATCGCTTTTGCCATGACGCTGCCC
>NZ_RZPW01001110.1:0-1490 GCF_003998455.1 Mesorhizobium sp. M7A.F.Ca.CA.001.08.2.1
AGTAGCGCGGCGTCGGCCGCCAGACGCGCTGGTCTATCATGTTGACGATCAGGCCCTCCCGCCCTGCCGGTAGCGCCCGGGCGAAATTCTGCGCCAGGAGCGCGGGCGCTTTCACATGGACGGCAAAGTGCCGGTCCCAGGCCCGCCAGTCGAAATCGAGAACCGAATCGTCCTCGAACAGCGACGCGTTGTTGACCAGCAGCGAGAGCGGCCCTAGCGCTGCTTGCGCCTCGCCGATAAGGTCATCGATGACGTCCATATCGGTCAGGTCGGCGGCGACCACTGCGGCGCGGCCACCTCCGGCGATGATTTCTGCAGCCAACGCATCGGCCTCGCTGCGCGAGCGGTTGCAATGGATGGCGACGGCAAAACCGTGCGCGGCGAGATCCTCGACGATCGCCCTGCCGATCCGCCTGGCCCCGCCCGTCACCAGCGCCGTGACAGTGGCTTTGCTCATATGGTGTCAATCCTCAATTTCGGCCCGAAAAAGCAGTGCCGGCGAAATATGGCCCGGCATGCGTTAAATGGTGTTCGCACCTTGGGCAGCATTGTGGCGAAACGGCCGTTTGGGCATCTTGGCCCGCCCTGGACTCAGGCGTGCCCGACCGCAATATAGGGTGCTGGAGTCCTTGCACCAAGCGGTGTGCAGCGCAGCACGGGATGGTTCCTGCCATTTCGCTGTTGCGAAGATGCAACGTCAAGGTTCTGCCTCATTTGCGCCGGGGAATGACCCAAGTTCAGGTTCGCTTCAGCCGCATTTTGACACGACATTTGGAACCGACGAACGCCAGATCCGTTTCACCCCCCGGACGGGTCGATGGCGATCGTGAGAAACAAGCCTGTGTCCTGTGGCTTAAGGAGTAAACAACAATGCAAGCCAATCTCAAATTCGCACGGCCGCTGGCCGTTGCGCTCGGGCTCTTCGCCCTCAGCGGAACTGCCTATGCTGCTGACGTGGTTTCGGAAGAGCCGCCGGCACCTGCGCCGATCGCTGAACTTCCCGTCGCTTCGTGGGCCGGCCCCTACGCCGGTCTCAACGTCGGCTATGGCTTCAGCGGCCATACCAAGGAAAAGGATCTGGGTGTTGACAATGTTGACGTCGGCACCAAGGGCTTCGTCGGCAGCGTCTTCGGCGGCTATCAGTGGCAGCAAGAGAACTTCGTCTACGGCGCTGAAGCCGAACTCGGCTACAACGGCGTCAAGGGCGACGATTCTGGCGTCAATTCCAAGGCCGGCTTCGAGGGTTCGTTGCGAGCCCGTCTCGGCTATGCCGTGACCCCGGAAATCCTGCTCTATGGCACCGGCGGTCTCGCCGGAAGAAGCCTGAAGGTCGAAGACGACGTATACGGTTCGGACCGCGCCACGTTGCTCGGCTGGACCGCTGGTCTCGGCACCGACATCAAGCTGACCGACAATGTCTTCGGTCGCGTCGAGTATCGTTACACCGACTTCGGCAGCAAGAGCTTCGATGGCATCGGCAAGGTCAAGGC
>NZ_RZPW01001111.1:0-1483 GCF_003998455.1 Mesorhizobium sp. M7A.F.Ca.CA.001.08.2.1
GGCTCGCCTGCCTCGCAATGGCTCGGCTTCCGGCCGTCCCTGCCGGATTCCAGGCCGGTCATCGGCGCTTCGCGCGGCAGCTCCCGCGTAATTCATGCTTTCGGGCACGGCCATCTCGGCCTGACGCTGGCTCCGATCACCGCGCGGCTGGTCGCCGACTTGATCGGCGGACGCGGCGATCCGGCTCGGCTCGCACCTTTCGCGGCGGGCCGTTTCGGCCGTTGATCGATGGATGCCCTCGATCTGAGCTAGTGCGCGAAAACCTGCTCCAGCGAGCGAAAGCCCTTGAATTCCAAGGCATTGCCCGAGGGGTCGCGGATGAACAGCGTTGCCTGTTCGCCGGGCTCGCCCTTGAAGCGGACCATCGGCCGTTCCAGCCAGTCGATGTCGTCGCGCGCCTCCAGCCGTGTCGCCAGGCGCTGCCAGTCGTCCATCAAGAGCACCGCGCCGAAATGCGGGATCGGCACGACAATGCCGTCGACCTTGCCGTCGCTGGGGGCCTGTGCGGCCTGCGGCCGCAGATGCGCCGACATCTGGTGACCGTAGAGGTCGAAGTCGACCCAGGTCGCTGACGAGCGGCCGATCGCGCAGCCCAGCACCTCGCCATAGAAAACGCGGGTTTCATCGAGATCACGGACCGGGAAGGCGAGATGGAAAGGCGTCATCGAAATGCTCCGTGCAGGCTGCGAACCGATTTTGCGTCACAGGGTTCGCGGTTTGAACCGTCCGCCCTGCATTTTGATTGAAGCCTATGCCATTGCACAAGCCGGACCGGAACAATAGATGGGTGGGCAACGGCCGCACACCGGCCGCACCAGCAGGATTTCAGGCATGACCGACATATCAGACGCAGCAAAATTGACCGACCGCGTCGCGGCCCTGGTCGAGGCTGCCAAAAAGGCCGGCGCCGATGCCGCCGACGCGGTGGCCGTGCGCGGCCGCTCGACCGGTGTGTCGGTGCGTCTCGGCAAGGTCGAGGCTACCGAAGCTTCCGAAAGCGAGGATGTGGCGCTGCGCGTTTTCGTCGGCGGCCGCGTGGCGAGTGTCTCGGCGACAGCGGCGTCCGACCCGAAAACGCTGGCCGAGCGCGCCGTGGCGATGGCGAAAGTGTCGCCGCAGGATCCCTATCAAGGGCTGGCCGATCCGGCATTGCTCGCCAAACAGACGCGCGATCTCGACCTGTTCGACGCCACCGAAGTGTCGGCAGACCAGTTGAAGGAAGCCGCATTGGCGGCGGAAGCGGCAGCGCTTGCCGTCAAGGGCGTGACCAATTCGGCCGGCGCCAGCGCCGGTGCCGGGCTGGGCGGCCTGGTGCTGGCCACCTCGCACGGCTTCCTCGGCCACTATGTCGGCTCGCGTTTTTCGCGCTCGGCCAGCGTTATCGCCGGCGAGGGCACCGGCATGGAGCGCGACTATGAATTCTCCTCGCGCCAGCATTTTGCAGATCTCGATGCGCCCGAGGACATCGGCCGCAAGGCCGGCG
>NZ_RZPW01001112.1:0-1477 GCF_003998455.1 Mesorhizobium sp. M7A.F.Ca.CA.001.08.2.1
CCCTTGGAAGCGCCCTGGAGTTCGCTCTTCTTGGTCTCGCCGCGCTTGGCCGACAGAGCCGCGCCGGCGGCTTTCTGCTGGGCTTTCGAGGTGGCTGGCATGGCTCTTTCTCCCGTTGGCATCAGGAGAAAACGCAACGACTGCCGTGATGTTCCGCTTCGCAATCACGACATCGCCAACCCGAACCCCTGCATCAGGCGGCGGGTGGGGAAATCGGCTCTTTTCGATGTGAAGACGGCAAGGTCGGGCCCTTCAGGCAACATCTCGCCACGACCGCTCGGATCGATGTCGGCGAGAAGCGACAGCGCCCGGCGCGCGATCGCTTCGGCGGGGTCGAGCCAGTCGACCGGCCAAGGCGCCGTCTTGCGCATACGATTGGCCAGAAAGGGGTAGTGTGTGCAGGCGAGCACGACGATATCCGTACGCAGCGCATCACGTTCGACGAAGCATGGCGCGATCTCGGCGCGCACGGCCTCCTCATCGACGAAGCCCTCACGCATGTAGATCTCAGCCAGTCCCGCCAGCCTGTCGCTGCCGACCAGGCGGACATGGCATTTCTGCGCCCATTTGCTGATCAGGTCGCGCGTGTACTGGCGCTTGACGGTGCCAGGCGTCGCCAGCACCGAAACCAGCCCTGAGCGCGTGCGTTCCGCCGCCGGCTTGATCGCAGGCACCATGCCGACAAAAGGATGCTCGGGAAATCTGTCGCGCAGCGCGTCGATCACCAACGTCGAGGCGGTGTTGCAGGCGATGACCGAAATGGCCGGCGCAAACCGCTCAAGCAGTTTGCCGAACAATTCAAGGATATGCACCCTCAGCGCCGGCTCTTCCCAGGCGCCATAGGGAAACGCAGCGTCGTCGGCGACATAGATGAAGCGGCGGTCGGGCATCAGCACGCGCGCCTCGCGCAGTACGGTGAGCCCGCCGATGCCCGAATCGAACATCAGGATCGGCCGCTCAGTCATTGTCGGTTCCTTTTCCGCCAAGCGGCGGTATGTCATCGTCCTTGCCGGCGCCGGCAAGGCGCGCCGCTTCCGCCTTGCGGGCCCGCGCGGCGGCCGCGGGCAAGCGTCGTGGATCATCGCCAGGGGACCCGTCGCCGCGCGGCATCGCCGGCGAAAACCTGTCGAGCGACGAGATGATGCCGCGCAGCACCTTCAGCTCCGGTTCGGCAAAACCGGCGCGCGTCAGCACCGCACGCAGATTGTCGATCATTTTCGGCTTCTTCGGTGCCGGCCGGAAATAGCCGCGCGCTTCCAGTGCGCCTTCGAGATAGGCGAACAGGCCGTGCAATTCCTCCTTGCTTGCCGGCTTCATGTCCGGGCCGGAAAAATTGGTCTTGGTCTCGTCTTCCAGGCCGGACTTCATCCATTCGTAGGACATCAGAAGCGCGGCCTGGGCGATGTTGAGCGACGAGAAATCGGGATCGACCGGGAACGTGACGATCTCGTCGGCAAGGCCGACCTCGTCATTGTAG
>NZ_RZPW01001113.1:0-1472 GCF_003998455.1 Mesorhizobium sp. M7A.F.Ca.CA.001.08.2.1
CCCTATGACCTCGTCGCCGTCGCTGGTGGCTGGAAGCATCTGACCCGGCCGGCTTATGCAGACGCTATCCGCAGTGCAGTCGGCGGTAACGAGCGCGCGGTGGACCTCACGCAGTCAGAGGTGCTCGTGCTGATGTGCATCGGCTACTTCCAGCCGATCACCCGTGCCGAGTTGTCATCTTTCTTCGGCAAGGAGATCAGTCGTGATTTTATTGGTCATCTGCGCGGTGCCGGTCTGATCGCTTCCGGCCCGCGTAGCCCGACGCCGGGCGCGCCCTACACCTACGTGACGACAAAAGAATTCCTGCTGGAGTTCGGGCTCGACACGCTGCGCGATTTGCCGGATTTCGAGGCACTCGAGGATGCTGGTCTACTGTCGAAGGAGAAGTTGCTGGCGGGCGACATCATGCCCGACTTTTCCGCCGGACGATAGGGTATCGGAGCAGAGGCGGGCGAATAGCCGCGCTGCGTTTGCCTATACCTGATCAATAGATGAATCGCGCGATCTGCCGTGGGATCCGCAGACTCGGCCCAGACCATGTGCTGCTCGTAGTCATTACACATACAAAGCGCTGGACGTGCGCGACCCCGCCAAACGAAGGCTCGTTCGATCATCGCTTATAAGCGAACCGAGGCGTCCAGCTCTCTTCGAGGGCAGCATCCTCGTCTTCCTCTTCGGCGGGATCATCAGGCAAGAGTTCGCTGCTGAGCACCGTTAGAGTGTAGCCATAGTTTCCGAGTCCGATGACTTCTTCATCAAGGGTCAACCGCCTCGGGCAATCGAACCACTCATTGAGGGTTGTCTCTGCATTGGCGCGCCGCGCATGCAGGACATTTGCGGGGCTCTTATTGAAGCGCAATGTCTCGCTGTCGGGCAACGGCATCCCTTTTCGCAGAAAGAAAAGCTTGTCCAGATCCTTGAAGCTGTTCGACATAAATGCGTAGGCGATCTGCTCACCGTGCGAGACGATGACAGCAAGCGGATAAGCGCTGCACTCGGCGGCTCGGATTGCGGCAGCGGTGCCTGAGCATCCGGCTTCATCCGCCAGCTTCAGAATGCCGTCGAGGCCGACCTGATTCTTCGATAGAAATTTCCGTGTCAGCGCCGTCGGCATAAGCAAGCCGCTCGCGAAATGATCGGCTTCAAGCTCGATTGACGAATTCTGCGTGAAGTCTGCGCGGGACATGTGCGCTCCGCCGAGCGCTATGATCTCTTCCGGATGACCGGGTAAGAAATAATGGCCCAACTCATGACCCAAGGAAAAATTTTCGAAACCGGCGTTCCCGTACTCATTCGAGTAGATGATGGTCACCTTGTCGTTCGCAAAAATAATCGCGCCCGATACGCCCTTCACGTCGGCTGGCTTGGCTTGCACCTCAATCTCTTTTTGCCGTGCAATTTCGAACGGCTTTACCGGGAACTGATCGAAACCGAACTCGGCGGCGATTTTTTCGCCGAGCTGTGTTGCCATC
>NZ_RZPW01001114.1:0-1469 GCF_003998455.1 Mesorhizobium sp. M7A.F.Ca.CA.001.08.2.1
CGCAATTGCCCGAGGGTTCGCCCTTCCAGGATTTCTTCGACGATTTCTTCAAGAACCGCGGCGGTGACAAGGACAACGGCTCGCAGAAGGTGCAGTCGCTGGGCTCCGGCTTCGTCATCGATGCCGAGCAAGGCATCGTCGTCACCAACAACCATGTCATTGCCGATGCCGACGACATCGAGGTCAATTTCTCCGATGGCGTCACCTTGAAGGCGACGCTGGTCGGCACCGACACCAAGACCGATGTCGCCGTGCTCAAGGTCGATCCGAAAGGCCACAAGCTGACGGCGGTAAAGTTCGGCGATTCCACCAAGATGCGCGTCGGCGACTGGGTGATGGCGATCGGCAATCCGTTCGGCCTCGGCGGCACGGTGACGGTCGGCATCGTCTCGGCCCGCAACCGCGACATCAATTCCGGCCCCTATGACGACTTCATTCAGACCGATGCCGCGATCAACCGCGGCAATTCCGGCGGACCGCTGTTCAACAGCGCGGGCGAAGTCATCGGCATCAACACGGCGATCATCTCGCCATCCGGCGGCTCGATCGGCATCGGCTTCTCCATCCCGTCGCAGCTCGCGTCCGGTGTCGTCGACCAGTTGCGCCAGTTCGGCGAGACGCGGCGCGGCTGGCTCGGCGTGCGCATCCAGCCGGTGACCGACGACATCGCCGAAAGCCTCGGCATGGCGACCGCAAAGGGTGCGCTGGTTGCCGGCGTGATCAAGGGCGGCCCGGTCGACAATGGCACGATCCAGGCCGGCGACGTCATCATCAAGTTCGACGGCAAGGATATTCATGAGATGCGCGACCTGCCACGTGTCGTCGCCGAAAGCCCTGTCGGCAAGGCGGTCGACGTGCTGATCGTGCGCAAGGGCGTTGAACAGACGGTGAAAGTGACCCTCGGCCGGCTCGAGGATGGCGAGAAGGCCGCCAACGCCGAGGAGGGCAACACCGATCAGGACAAGGGCGACAAGGCTCCGGCCGTTTCCACTGCTTCGGTGCTCGGCATGACGGTCGGCGAACTGAACGACGAGACACGCAAGAAGTTCAGCATTGCGGCCGATGTTTCGGGCGTCGTCATCACCGACGTCACCAAGGACTCGGCCGCCGCCGAACGCGGCATCCAGCCCGGCGAGGTGATCACCGAGATCGCACAGGAATCGGTTGCTACCCCCAAGGACGTCATGGACCGGATCGGCGCCTTGAAGGAACAGGGGCGCAAGAATGCGCTCTTGATGCTGGCCTCGAAGACCGGCGAGCTCAGGTTCGTGACGATCCGGATGGACTGAGATCCGGAAGATCGACAACACGACAACACTGAAAAAAGGGCGGCTAGCGAGCTGCCCTTTTTCTTGCCTGCCAGTCTTGGCGCGACAGTCTGTAGAGGACATGCCGTTTGAGATGCGGATGGCTGTCGGGAATGCTGGGGTGGTCGAAATCGCCGGACGGATCCGCGCTCATGCCGAGGC
>NZ_RZPW01001115.1:0-1467 GCF_003998455.1 Mesorhizobium sp. M7A.F.Ca.CA.001.08.2.1
GGGGAGAACGGGACACTTCAATACACCTTCAATGTCACGTCCGAGGGCCATGTCGACCTGCCGGCTCCGACCGGAACGCCTCTTGTGCTGGGTGCCACCACGACGGGTGCGATCGACACGGTGGGCGAAGAGGACAACTACGTCTTCGACGTCACTCAACCGACGCAACTCCTCTTCGATGCCCTGAACAGTTCGGACCTGACCTGGAGCCTGATCGGGCCACAGGGCGAGGTAGCCACTCGCTTCTTCACGAATTCAGATGCAGCGAATTTCGGAAGTGATCCGGTTATCACGCTGAAGATTCCCGGCACCTATCAGCTGCGCGTGCAAGGCAGCGGATCAACGGGCTCCTACAGCTTCCGGCTGCTTGATATCGCAATGGCGACGCCGATCGCCTCGGCCACGCCGGTGTCGGGGACGCTGCCGACCGGCACGGAGACGGCGCTCTACCGCTTCGATGCCACGGTCGGCGAAAAGTTCTTCTTCGACCAACAAAGCGATAGCGGCGGCACCGTCTGGCGACTGCTCGATCCGTTCGGCCGGCAGGTCTGGTTCAATGGTTTT
This sequence comes from Mesorhizobium sp. M7A.F.Ca.CA.001.08.2.1, assembly GCF_003998455.1. Lineage (NCBI taxonomy): Bacteria > Pseudomonadati > Pseudomonadota > Alphaproteobacteria > Hyphomicrobiales > Phyllobacteriaceae > Mesorhizobium > Mesorhizobium sp. M7A.F.Ca.CA.001.08.2.1. Next base: position 565 of record NZ_RZPW01001115.1, read on the forward strand.
GGAGACGTCGACGTCCAGGCGCTGGCGTTCACGGGCACCTACACGCTGGCGATCGAGGGCTATGTATCCAATGCGAGCCCAGTGGATTTCGGCTTTGCGATCCACAAGGTCGAGGACACAATAGCCGCGCTGACGGTCGGCGCGACGGTTGACGGAGCGATCGCGCATGCCGGCCAGCAAAGCCGCTATACCTTCGATCTGGCGAACGCTAGGCGGCTCTATTTCGACAACCTAACCAATGATCCGCTGCAGAACCTGACTTGGAGCTTGATCGGACCGCGCGGCGAGGAGGTGAGCGCTCGATACTTCAACTATTCGGATGGGAGTTATTTCTCCAGCAATCCGGTGCTCGATCTGTCGGCGGGCAGTTATACACTCGTTGTCGACGGCAATCTCGACACGACCGGCCCCTACAGCTTCCGGCTGCTTGATGTCGCGACGGCTGTGCCGGTCGTCTCGGGCACGCCGGTGTCGGGCACGCTGCCGACCGGCACGGAGACGGCGCTCTACCACTTCGATGCACAGGCCGGCGAGAAGATCTTCTTCGACCAACAGAACAGCAGCGGTGGCACCGTCTATTGGCGCCTCATTGATCCGTTCGGCCGGCAGGTCTGGTTCAACGGTTTTGGCGACCAAGATGTCCAGGCGCTGGCGTTCACCGGGACTTACACGCTGGCGATCGAGGGCTACGTCTACGGTTCTGGGCCTGCGTCGTACACATTCAGCATCTTCCACGTGCCTGTCTCGGCACCCATCCCCATCCCAAATCAAGAGGCCGTTCCCGCCCCCGATCTCGAAGTCACCGACATTGTCGTAAGCCCCGCAACGGGCTGGCTGCCCGGCAGCAGCGTAGGTCTTACCTGGAACATACGGAACATTGGAAACCTCGCCGTATCGGGCTCC
>NZ_RZPW01001116.1:0-1466 GCF_003998455.1 Mesorhizobium sp. M7A.F.Ca.CA.001.08.2.1
GCCCAGCAGGGCGCCTATCAGCTCAGCTATTTCGGCGCCGATATCTTCGTCGTCGACCTCGTCGGCGTGCTGATCCTGCGCGAACTCGGCGTGCTGATGACGGCGATCATGATCGCCGGCCGCTCCGGCAGCGCGATCACCGCCGAGATCGGCTCGATGAAGATGCGCGAGGAGGTCGACGCGCTGAAGGTCATCGGGCTCAACCCGATCGGCGTCCTGGTCTTTCCGCGGCTCGTGGCGCTGGTCATCGCCTTGCCGTGCCTGACCATCATCGCCAATTTCGCCGCACTCGGCGGCGGCATCCTGGCTGCCTGGCTCTATTCCGACATTCCACCCGCCGCCTTCATCGACCGGCTGCGTGTCGCCATCGATCTCAGCACCATCTTTGCGGGCCTGATCAAGGCGCCGTTCATGGCCATGATCATCGGCACGATTGCCTCGGTCGAAGGCATGAAGGTCGGCGGCAGCGCCGAATCGCTCGGCCAGCACGTCACCGCCTCTGTGGTGAAGTCGATCTTCGTCGTCATCATCCTCGACGGGCTTTTTGCCATGTTCTACGCAGCGATCGAGTTCTGAGATGAAGCTGCGAAACAGGAAAAGGGCGGGTGCATTGGCGGATGACGCGGGCGAGGGCGATATCGTGCTTTCCGCGCACGACATCAGCGTTTCCTTTGCCGACAAGCTTATCCTCGACAGACTGTCGCTCGACATAAGGCGCGGCGAAATCCTTGGATTTGTCGGCGCCTCGGGTGCTGGCAAATCCGTTCTGCTGCGCACCATTCTCGGCCTGACACGCAAGCAGTCGGGCACGATCAGGCTGTTCGGCGTCGATATCGAGAAGGCTGATGATGCCGAGCGTCTGCGCATCGACATGCGGCTTGGCGTGTTGTTCCAGCACGGCGCCCTGTTCTCGGCGCTGACGGTGCTGGAAAACGTCCAGGTGCCGATGCGCGAATATCTCGACCTGCCGCGAAAGCTGATGGACGAACTGGCGATGCTCAAGATCGAGCTGGTCGGGCTGCCGCCCGACGCGGCGCAAAAATTCCCATCCGAACTGTCCGGCGGCATGATCAAGCGCGCCGCACTGGCGCGGGCGCTGGCGCTCGATCCCGACATCGTCTTCCTCGACGAGCCGACATCGGGTCTCGATCCGATCAGCGCGGCGGAGTTCGACGAGCTGGTGGTCAAGCTGCGCGACACGATGGATCTGACCGTCTACATGGTGACGCATGACCTCGACACGCTGTTCACCGCTTGCGACCGGGTGGCCGTGCTCGGCAAGAAGAAAGTGCTGGTCGAAGGCACCATCGACGACATGCTGAAGAGCGAGGAACCGTGGGTAAAATCCTATTTCCGCGGAAAACGCGCCCGGCAACTTGATCTTGCGGCGCGCGCATAGCCATAAGTGGGACAATGGAAACCAGAGCCAACTACGTCATTGTCGGCATCTTCACGCTGGCCGCGAT
>NZ_RZPW01001117.1:0-1462 GCF_003998455.1 Mesorhizobium sp. M7A.F.Ca.CA.001.08.2.1
GGAACTGCCTTGGCGATCATGCTGCCTCGCAACGGTAGCTGGAAGCAAAGCGGCGCAGACGAAGTGCAGCTTCCTGCAGCACGGGTTCGGGCTGGCAGAGGCTGATGCGAATGTGGCCGGCGGCCGCCTCGCCGAAGCTGGAGCCGGGCATCACGCCAACCTTTTCCTTGTCGAGCAGGGCCCAGGCGAATTTCTCGTCGTCCGGCTCGACGGCCGAGATGTCGAGCATGACATACATGCCGCCCTCCGAACCGCGCACGGTGACATCGTTCATGCCCCGCACGGCGTCGAGCAAGACGGTGCGGCGTGCCGCGTAGCGTTCGGCGATCTCCTTGACGCCGTAACGGTTCTCCAGCGCCTCGGAACAAGCGATCGAGATGAAGGCCGGCAGGCCGTAGGTCGTCACCAGATTGAGATTGATCATGAGCGTGATCATCTGCTCCGGTCCCGTCAGCCAGCCCATGCGCCAGCCGGTCATGCCGTGGCTCTTGGACATCGAATTGATGACCAGCGTGCGCTCGGCCATTCCTGGCAGCGAGCGCGGCGAGACGTGCTCGCCGCCGCCGAGCGTCCAGTAGACTTCGTCCGACAGCAGCCAGAGGTCGTGCTCCCGGCAGACTTCTGCCAACTGTTCCAGCCGCTCGCGCGAATAGACCGCACCGGTTGGATTGTTCGGCGTGTTGATCAGGATGGCGCGCGTGTTCGGCCGGATTGCCGCGCGGATCATGTCGGCTCGCGGCTGGAAGCCATCCTCGGCCGGTGTCTCGACGACGGTGAAATCAGCGCCAGCGGCGCTGAACGTGTTGGGATAGGTGGCATAATAGGGCGCCACGACGATGGCGTGATCGCCCTGGTCGAGCACGCCCTGCACGGCCGCGTAGAGTGCGGCCTGGCCGCCCGGCGTGGCGATCACCTGATCCGGCGATGTCTCGACGCCGGTGCAGGCGCTCGAGGCCGCGGCCATCGCCTTGCGCAGGCGCGGCAAGCCGGGAAGCGGGGTGTAGTGATGATTGCTGCCGCGAACCGCGGTCACACAGGCTTCGATGGTCTGCGAAGGCGTGTCGAAATCATGGTCGCCAACCGACAGCATGATGATGTCTTCGCCGGCCTCCTTGCGCGTCCAGGCGGCGAAATGGACTTCCCAGCCGTCCTTGCCCGAAGGCACGATGCCGGAAATGCGCGATGATGGTCTAGGCATGCAAAACTCCCGAAATTTCGTAGCTGGCCTGTTCGAGCCGGTCGCGCAGGGCGGCGATGTGCGGTGGTCCGACTTCGCAGCAGCCGCCAACGATGCTTGCGCCAGCCTCCACCCAGCCGATCGCCTGGTCTGCATAGGCATCCGGGCCAAGGTCGTGACGAGCGTGCAGCACATCGACGGTGCCGCCGTGCTTAAGTGCTTCGGTTGACGTGAAGCCATTGGCATATGCGCCGACCGGGCCGCCGAGGCCGATCAGTTCAGGCA
>NZ_RZPW01001118.1:0-1456 GCF_003998455.1 Mesorhizobium sp. M7A.F.Ca.CA.001.08.2.1
GTGTCTGGGCGCGCTCCAGTACATTGTGGAAGCGCATCATGAAACGGCGCCGCGATGGCGGAAAGAACAGCGCATCGGACCAAGCGGCGGGCGTGAAATTGGCCTCGCGCAGCAGTTCCGTAAGCTGGCCTCGCGAAAAGGGCCGGCCGTTGCCGAATGGGGTGTGCTCGAAGCGCGCCCAGACACCGCGCCGGTTGGGCACGACGATGACCACCCGGCCGGCCGGCGACAGCACGCGCCAGATCTCGTTCAGCGTCTCACGCGGGTTCTCGACATGTTCGAGCGAATGGACGAGCAGCATGCGGTCGATGCAGGAATCGACCAGCGGCAGTTCCTCGTCGAAGACCAGTGCCGTCGCCGTCGGCCCCGTCGCCGGCCACACCACCGCGCCTTGCGTTGCCGGCATGAAGGCGAAGACCCGCTCGGCGTCGCTGCCGAACCGCTCCAGCCACGGCAAGGTGTAGCCCAGACCAACCAGCCGCTCGTTGGGAACGGCCGCCCATATCGACGACAACGCCATGGTGATCGAACGCTCGGCGAACCGGCCGAGCGTTGTCGAATAGAACGAGCGAAGATCGACGATGTCGGAATGCATGGCAGGGATGTAGCCGTGATGTCGCCAGGTTTCAACAAAAGGCCGCGACGACCCGACATTCCGGGAATGTCATTCGACATCCGGGATGACATCGACCCGCAAGCGCCCTATGTCTGCGGCCATAACGGAGAGATGTGATGCCGGTCGAAATCGAACAGTTCATGTGTCGCAGCGACAATTTCGGCGTGCTGGTTCATGACCCCAAAAGCGGCCAGACCGCGATCATCGATGCGCCCGAGGAAGCGCCAATCTTGGCCGCGATAAAGCGCACCGGCTGGACGCCGACGATGATCCTGACCACACATCATCACATGGATCACGTTGAGGCCAATCTGGCGCTCAAGGAGCGCTTCAAGCTGCGCATCGTCGGTCCAGAGGCCGAAAAGGCCAAGATCCCCGGCATAGACGAGACCGTCGAAGACGGCTCGGTTCTCCATCTTGGCGATGAAAGGATCGAAGTCATCGCCACCCCCGGCCACACTGCCGGCCACGTTTCCTATTATTTGCCGGCCTCGAGCGTGGCGTTCACCGCCGACACGCTGTTTGCGCTGGGTTGTGGGCGGCTGTTCGAATGCAAGCCGCCGGTAATGTATGATTCGCTGAAGAAGCTGGCTGCACTTCCAGCTGAAACGGCCATCTATTGCGGCCACGAATACACGCTCTCCAACGCCCGTTTCGCGCTGACCGTCGATCCGTCCAATTCAGCATTGAAGGAACGCGCCGCCAGGATCGAAAAGCTGCGCGCCGAGAACAAGCCGACGCTGCCGACGACGATCGGCGAGGAACTGTCGACCAATCCCTTCCTGCGCTGGCACGACCCGGCGATCCGCAAGCATCTTGGGCTGGAGAAGGCTTCCGACG
>NZ_RZPW01001119.1:0-1448 GCF_003998455.1 Mesorhizobium sp. M7A.F.Ca.CA.001.08.2.1
CCGCCGAACCGAGCGGGATTTCCAGGGTCGGCTTGGTCACGTCGCGTTTCTTGCCGTTGGCATCGGCGCCTTCCCACCAATGTTTCGGCAGCACTGCGAGGTCGCCGATGATCTTGGGCAGTTCGCGATTGCCCTTCTGGTTGAAATGGAACTCCACCTCGCGGTCCGAAATCGCCACCGCATCGGTGACATTCTCGAAATAGCGGCTGTATTGCGGGCTGTTGGCCTTGAGCACCTGGAACGACCAGATCACGTCATCGACGGTGATCGGCTGGCCGTCATGCCATTTGGCGCGCGGATCGAGCCGGTAAGTCGCGGAGGAATAGTCATCAGGATATTTGTAGGCATCGGCGATCAGCGGATGGCTGGTGCTGCCTTCATCGGTCGCCTGCTCCATCAGCGTGTCGTAGAGCAGGCCGCCGCCGAACCCGACCAGGCCGGCGGCCGGTGATCCCTGGACGACATAGGGATTGAAGCTGTCGAATGTGCCTGGCACCACCGAATTCAGCGTGCCGCCCTTGGGCGCGTTCGGATTGACGTAGTCGTAGTGCTGGAAATTGGCGCCGTATTTGGACTCGCCGATCAGCGATGAGGTGGTGCGCCATTCGTCGGCGCGGGCAGCCTGCAATCCCGCCGCCAGAAGGGCTGCCGCCAGCAACGACTTGAGAAGCGTTCGGCCAACCGTCATGCACTATCCTCTTCGCGATGCCCGTTCATGGGCAATCTAGATGATTTGGCGCTCGTGAAAACCGTCATGCGCGGCTTTGTCGCCGCCTATGCGGTTTTCCCAATAAAAAAGCCGGGCTGAACCCGGCTTTTTCAAGGTCGTCGAGATGATATCGAAATTATTGGGCAGGCGCCGGTGCCGGTGCGGCCGGAGCCGGGGCGGCGGGAGCGGCCGGCGCGGCACCCTCAGCCGGCTTTGCCGGAGCGGCTGCATCGGCGGGCTTGGCGCCTGCATCGGCGGCGGCACCGGGTGCCGGCAGCGGCTTGGGATTGTCGGACAGCGTGCGCAGATAGGCGATGACGTTGGCGCGGTCCTCGTCCTTGGGCAGGCCGGCGAAGCCCATGGCGGTGCCCTTCACGAATTTCTTCGGCGAGGTGATGAAGTGGTTGATGTTGTCGTAGGTCCACTTCTCGGTGCCGCCCTTGGAGAATTCCTTCATGCCGGCCGAATAGGCAAAGCCTTCATGCTCGGCGACCGGGCGGTCGACGAGGTCCCACAGGTCCGGGCCGACCTTGTTGGGGCCGCCCTTTTCGCCGGAATGGCAGGCCTGGCACTTCTTGAAGACGGCAGCACCCTGCTCGACATTGGCGGTCGCCAGCAGGTCGGCGATCGGCTTGGCCGCGGCGGCAGGCGCGGCCGGACCGCCTTCGGCGGGCTCGGCGGCCTCGATGGCGAAACCAGGCTTTTCCGGCGCCGGCGACGCAAACAGCGCATCGGACAC
>NZ_RZPW01000111.1:0-11450 GCF_003998455.1 Mesorhizobium sp. M7A.F.Ca.CA.001.08.2.1
GCGTGAGGCGGCCCCTCGTCTCGGCGGCGGAAGCGGTCGCCTTTGCGAAGAAGGCGGGCCTGCCACTCGCCATCAAGGCCGCCTTCGGCTGCGGCGGGCACGAAGGTCGCGCGCTGACGTGAAGAGGTGGGCGAACTCTTCGATTCGGCTGTGCGCGAGGCAACGGAGGCCTTTGGCCGCGGTGAATGCTATGCTGAACGGTTCCTCGACAAGCCACGCCACATCGAGGCCCAGATCATCGCCGACGGCCACGGAAACACCGAGGTGCTGGGCACCCGGGACTGCTCGCTTCAGTGCCGCGACCTCGAAACTCGTGGAGCAAGCACCGGCGCCCTTCATCACCGTGGAGTAGCGTGCCAGCATCCACCGGGTTCTCCCTGTTCCACGGTGAGTGACCCACGGAACGGTTCAGAAAAAGGTGCAGTAGCATCTCAACCTCAAAGACCCCAATCAGAGAGGTTTTACATCTCTCTCGAGTGAACATCGTCCTCTGTACCGGGAGAGTTGGTGGTAGAGCGCCACCCAATCGAGACGGTTGGTTCAGGCGGCTGATTCACACATCCGGTGCTCGTCAATGCGACGGCCTAACCCGCGATATCTCACACTGTCTTCCGGCATATGTCTGTGCGCGGCATTTTTGCGGGCGCATGAGTTGCGCAAGGGCTGTCGCCGCGCGAAGCGGTCGTTGTGGTTCGGCGATATCCTTGTTGTTGACGGGAGGGGTGGATCGGGGCGCTCAGATGGCGGCTGCCGACAGTCTGGCGTAGGTCAGGGTCCACTCGCGCTGGAAGGGCAGGCCGAGTTCATGGCCAGCCTGATGCGGCGCCCGAGACGCTGACCAGGGCGCCGATCTTGAACAGTTTGAGGCGGATGGTGGCGCAGCTTGCCCTGGCGAGGCGGGTGTTGGCCAGGCCGATGCGGCGCAGCGCGCAGACCAGCACATAGGCCATCGAGGCGAACCAGAGCCTGAGCTGGCTGGCCCGCATGGTGGCGGCCGAGGTGCGGTCGGCGAACAGATCGAGCTGGCATTCCTTGATGCGGTTCTCCATCTCGCCACGGGCACAGTAGAGGTCTTCGTGCCGGCCAGGCCTCGGGATCGACCGAGGTGACGACGAAGCGCGGGTTGGCCTCACCTTGCGTCCACTCGGCCTTGGCCACGACCCGGCGCCGGCGGCTCCAGCTCTTGCGCGTGGTCCACAGGAAGTCCTTGAAGCGGCGGGCGGGCCGGCTGGTGAGGGAGCTCTCTGCTCTGGCTTGCTCCAGTTCAGCTCCGATGTGCCGGGCCAGCCCGACATTACGGGCCAGGCCGAACAGGTACTCGACGGCGTTCTGCTCGCACCAGTCCATCAGTTCCTCACGGGCGAAGCCGGTATCGGCGCGCAGCACGATGCGCAGCTTGGGCCAGCGCTGGCGCAACTGGCGCACGATGCGCGCGATCTCCTGAACCGAGCCGGCGGCGGCGGCGATGTTGGCGGGCCGCAGCTTGGCGCACAGCAAGTGATCGCCGCAGAAGACGTAGAGCGGCAGGTAGCAGTAATTGCCGTAATAGCCATGGAAGAAGCGGCCCCTCCTGATTGCCGTGCAGGGGATCGTCGGTGGCGTCCAGATCGCGCACGATCTCTTCGGGCGGGGCCGCGTGCGCGCCAAGGAACAAGTCACGAACAGCGCCTCGATCGCCGCCGGATCGTGGCTGATTTTGTGATCGCGCGAAGGTTGCGGCCGCGCATTTCTTGTGACGCCGCGCCTTGAGCTTGCCGCCCAGCACCGGATCATGGCGCAATTCGTCGTGGTCGCTGAGGTCTCCATAGCCGAGCGCCAGCGCGAAGATGCGCTGCCCGACCAGCGTCCTCACCGCATGCTCGACCGGATTGCGGGCATCCACGAAGCAGCGGGCAAAGCGGTCGACCAGTCCGATCGCCCGCTCCGTAGCCCCAGCAAAAAGCGCGCCGGCATCCGAGGTGATCGTCCTGCCGTCAAAACCGGCCACGACCGCTCGCTTTTCAACGGCTCCAAAATCAAACCGTTCTGCGCTACACTCTGTTTGCATCGGGGAGCACCTCTGCCTCGAGTAAGTCTTTGTAGCAGAAGCATTTTCCCTGATTCGGAGCCCCGATGCACCTCAACTCTGAGAGAGATCCGGGCTAAGCCCCAGTCTTGCGACCCCAGCAGTTGCAAAAAATTTCCGCCTTCACTTCGCCAGCCAGCACGCAGACAAGTGCTGTGGTCCTACTTCGATGGCCAGTGGCTCCTCTACTTTGCAGCGATCGAAGGTGAGAGGGCAACGCGAATGGAAGCGACAGCCCTTCGGCACGCGTGCGGCGCTCGGAACCTCGCCTTGCAGGGCCGGCAACTCGGCGCGACCAGCGTTAGCGCCAATCTGCGGTGTGGCGTTGCGCAAGGCGACGGTATACGGATGGCGGGGGCTGAATGTGATCTCGTCAGCGCTACCGATCTCGACCATTTTTCCAAGATACAACACGGCAATCCGGTCGGCGATCAACCAGGCAAGAGGCAGGTCGTGCGTGATGAACAGCAGCGCCATGTTGTACTTGTCGCGCAGGTCGACCAGTACCTGAAGGATCTGTGCGCGTATCGAGACATCGAGCATCGACACAGGTTCATCGGCAACGATGAGATCCGGCTTCACGGCAAGCGCTCCGGCAATCACGACCCGCTGACGCTGGCCGCCAGACAGCTCGTGCGGGAAGCGGGCGAAGAAATCGCCGGGAGGATTTAGCCCGGCGGACGCCAGAGCTTCGCTCACCCGGTCGGTGAGCTGGATGCTGTTTTCAACGAGCCGTAGCGACCGCAACGGCTCCGCCACGATATCGAACACGGTATGTCGCGGGTTGAGCGCCTGATAGGCGTCCTGGAAGATCATCTGCACGCGATGCCGGTAAGGACGCAGGGCCGAGGCGCCTCGCTCCGCGGTCATGTCGCGGCCTTCGAACAACAGCCTGCCGCCTGTCGGCTGGGCAAGCTTGGTGATGACGCGGCCCACCGTCGTCTTGCCGCTTCCCGATTCACCCACAAGGGCGATGATCTCCCCCCGTCCGATGTTGAGGTCGATCCCGTCTACCGCGCGCACGGCGCTGGCAGGTCGGCCCAGGACACGGTCGAACAGCCCGCCCTGGATAGGAAAATGGACCTGCAGGCTCTCAAGACGCAGGATATCGGCAGTGTCAGGCATGAGTTGCGACCTTGTCTTCTTGCGAGGACCGGTGAAGATGACAGGCGACGCGTCCCTGCCCGAACTTATCGATGCCAGGGACTTCGGTCGCGCAAACCGCCATAGCCGACGGGCAACGCGGATGGAAAGCGCAGCCCGAGGGTCGGTTCACCAGGTTAGGGGGATCACCCGGTATTGGCCGGATGAACTTTTTGCCGCTCGCCGGGTTCGGGATCGAGTCGATCAGCAGGCGGGTGTAGGGATGTTTGGGCTGAGCGAAGATCTCGGCGACAGTGCCGTCCTCGACGATGCGGCCCGCGTACATGATCATGACGCGATCACAACACTCAGCCACCACAGAAAGGTCGTGGGTGATCAAAATGAGGGCGAGATTCAGCTGCGATCGCAAGTCGGCCAGCAGTTTGAGGATCTGAGCCTGGGTAATGACATCCAGTGCGGTCGTGGGCTCATCGCCAATGATGATCGAGGGGCGACATGCGAGCGCCATCGCAATCATCACCCTTTGACGCATGCCGCCTGACAATTCGTGGGGATAGGCGGCCCCGCGATCGACCGGAATGCCGACAAGTTCAAGCAATTCCTTTGCTCGGGCGATTGCGTCAGCCCTCGGCATCCCGAGCTTCAGCATGCATGGCTCGGCTATTTGTTTGAGGATGCGGTGAACGGGATTGAGCGCATTCATCGCGCCCTGGAAGACAACGGACGTTTCGCTCCAGCGATGTGGCCGCATAGCGGCATCGTCATCGATCGGCACTCGATAGCCGCGATAACGCACCTCGCCGCTGCTGACCCGCGCGTTGGGTGATAGCAGACCCGCAATCGCCATGGCGGTCGTGGTTTTCCCGCTGCCCGATTCTCCGACGAGGCCAATGGCCTCTCCGGCCTGGAGCGCGAAGCTAACTCTGTCGATCGCACGCGACGAAACGCCCTTAAGACCATAGTCGACCGAAAGCCCCTCGACTTCTAGAAGCGGAGCCTTGTCGTGGGAGGAGTTTGTCATGGAACAACCCTCCGCCGTGGATTGAAAGTGTCGTCGAGGGCGTTACCAACCAGAACGAAGCTAAGGGAAACCATTAGGACGCACACTCCGGGGGCACCGAGATACCACCAGGCTCCGGCGCTAGCGGCTCCAGCGCGTTGAGCGAGCGACAGCAAAGTGCCCCACGAAGGCTGCAACGGATCGCCAAGCCCAAGGAACGAGAGCGATGTCTCGACATAGATTGCCCCGGCTACGACCAGCGCACCGTTCGCTGCGATTTGCGGCACGAGATTGGGAAGGATGTGCCGCACCATGATGCTGAAATTACTGCTACCCGCAACGCGCGCACGATCAATGAATGTTCGCTCTTTAAGCGACAGTGTCTGGCTGCGAACGATACGTGCAACGAACGCCCAGCTTGTCATGCCGATAACGACAAGGATCACGAAAAGAGAAGGACGAAAGCCGAGGATGTCTCCGCCGCGCCCCATCACCTCGAGAACCACGGGTGTGATGACCAGCGCCAGCACGAAGGACGGCATAATAAAAAAGAAGTCCGTCAAGCGCATCAGCCAAACATCGACCCGGCCACCATAGTAGCCAGCCGTCATACCGATCGTAGTGCCGACGACGAGGCTGATCACAGTCGCCAGTAGCGCAATAGTGAGCGAGATCCGGGCACCGTGGACGACCAGATTGAGCACGTCACGCCCCACCTCATCCGTACCCAGCAGATGCTGGGCTGATGGTGGCGCGAGGAAATCGCCCGTTGCATTGATTGCAGTCTGAAGTGGTCCCACGAGAATATTGGGGACTGCTGCCACAATAACAAAGAATACCAGACATACGAGGCCCACCTGAGCGCCGGCGTAGTTGAGAAATTGGCGCAGAAAGCCTTTTATCGCGCGCGCCCGGGCCCGCGGGGAATATCGAACTGTACTTTCACTCATTGCCGGACCCTGGGATCAAGAAGACCGTAGGCAAGATCGGCCACGAGGTTTGCGAGAACAATCGAGGCACCAAGCAACAGGAATATTCCTTGAAGGACTGGATAGTCCCGGGCGTTGAGAGCCTCCACCGTCAGGCCGCCGATGCCTGGCCAGGCGAATACGGCCTCGACCGTGATGGCGCCTGCCACCACATAGCCAAGATTGAGGGTAATCAAGGTCACGACCGGCAGCATCGCATTGCGAAATGCATGACGCATCAGCATCTGACCATTGGTCAGCCCTTTGGCCCGTGCGGTTACCATGTAATCCTCGGTGACTACTTCACTCATTGCGGCACGGGCGACCACGACATATTGGCCGATAAGTCCAAGCGCCACGGCGGTGACCGGAAGCGCGAGATGCCGCAAGTAATCGAGCAACGAATTCAGGGAGCCGGGGATCGCGCCGGGAGAGTACGCACCGTAGCCCGGAAACCAACCCAACGCTGTGCTGAAAATCACAACCAGGATCATGGCCAGCCAGAAAGAAGGCGTCGAATAGAGCGCAAGGGAGGCTCCAGTCGCGATATGGTCGATGGCTCCTCCTCTGCGCCAACCCGCGTATAGGCCAAGCATAACCCCGCATAGAATGGCGATGAATTGGGCCAGACCGACGAGGGCGATGGTGGCCGGCAACCGCTCCAAAATTAGGTCATCGACACGTCTGCCCCTGAACTTGAAGCTGTACCCCAGATCGCCGTGGAGAGTTGCCGACAAGAAGTCGACTGTCTGGTCCGGGAAAAGTGGCCGGTTAAGCCCCCAGTTCTGGCGCTGGGCCTCGATCTGCTCAGCGGTCACGCTGGCGCGTGCCCCGCCGAGCAAAAGCGATGCAGGGTCGCCTGGAATGACCCGGAACAGGATGAAGTTCAGAGTGGCCACCATCAGGAGGGTTATAATGGCCCTGATGAGAATGCGGGCGATGTGTCGCGTTGTTCCGCCTCCATTCATGGGGCTGGCACCGGCTTCAGGCGGTCAAGCGGAAAGTAACTCCACGCGGCTATACTGTCCGGCGACCCCCACCCCTCGAAACAATCCTTGCGATGAGCGTCAAGCATAAAGGGGTAACACAGCATGATATAAGGCGCTTCTGTGTAAATGAGGCGTGCCGCCTGATCGACTAGTTCCTGGCTCTGTTTAAGATCGACTGTGACGTCGACCTCCGACACGAGCTCTTCGAACTTATCATTTTTCCAGTAGGAAGTGTTGTCGATGCCAATGCGCTTGCTGTCGCCCAAGGCGAGTAGGTCGTGAGGCGAGGGAGACAACCAGCCCCCACGAACGAGCAGATCCCAGCCTCCGCCGCCGTTCTCTGGCGCTGCCGTGTGGGCGCCGAGCGCACCGGAATCGAACTGGGTCACCGATACGGGAATGCCGATTTGTCCCAACCAGCCTGCGACGAGTTGCACGGCCGCGATCGGTATTTCGAGTTCACCGGAGTCGGTTCCGGTGATCAGCTCGAGCTGGAAGCGTTTTCCCTCCTTATCCTCCCGAACGCCGTCGCCGTTCGTGTCCCGATACCCCGCGGCATCGAGCCGGCGGCCGGCCTCCGCGGGATCGAAATGGCGTCTGATGTCCCCAAGGTCCGAGTAGTAGTCGGCGGCCAACGGCATGACCAATCCCACTCCGGGGTCGGCATGTCCACGGTAGGCACGATCGACGATCGTCTTCTGGTCAATCGCATACCCGATCGCATCGCGAAACGCCGGATCCTGCAGGGCCTTCGTGCTGCCTGCCCCGTCACCGGACAGGGTGTTGAAAGCCAGGTAATTCCGCTGCTCGACGCGCACTTCACCGACCACGATGCTAGGATCCTTCGAGAGGTCGGCCCATTGGGCAGCCGTCGGGGGGCTGCCGTAATCGAGGCTTCCGCTCTTTAGGCCCTGTGCTAGGGGATCAGCCGAATCGAAGAAGCGTATGATTATGCCGGACGTCTTCGGCTTTCCCGTGCGGAAATATTTGTTCGGCACGAGACGGGCAAACTGGCCCTGCTGAAACTCCGCAACGATCATCGGGCCCGTGCCCACCAGCGGCGGGTCGTTGCGGAAGGTGCTGCGCGCATCAGCGTAGCTGATGTCCTTCCAGATGTGCTCAGGAACAATCATTACATTCTTGTAAAGCGGCAGGCGGGTAGGGGCCTTGGTCACGATCTGCAAGGTCTCGTCGTCGAGGGCCGTGATCGACTTGAACCGTTCAAATCCGCCCGTGTTGTTGAAGCCGATGTTAAGTTCGTCGGCCTTGCCTATGGAGCCAAGCAGGTAGTTGTAGGTGAATGCGGCATCTCTGGCTGTAGCGGGCTGGCCGTCCGACCACTTCATGCCAGGCCAGATCTTGAAGGTCCACGTGACGGTGTCGTCAGCAACGGACCACCCTTTGGCAAACGACGCCTTCCAGTCGGGGTGGCGCAGCGCGTCCGGGCCCACTAAAAGGTCATAGGTGAAGGTGATCGGCCAGAACGAGCCCCAGGTGACAAACGGGTTCATCGAGTCGGGAGCGACGATGTTGCCAAGACGCACGATGTGATCGTCGCACGACGACGAGGCGAACGCCCTGGAGCGCATGACCCACGGTGCAGCCGACCCTAGCAGCATCCCCTTCATGACCGCACGGCGACTGAGCGTCCACTTGTTCATTCTTCCTCCCTTCAAGTAGGTTTCGTTTTTTGCTGCAATCCCCACCCGGCAGTGCCGTAATGCGAAGTCCCGTGATGCGAAGCTCAGTTCCAGTTGCTAAATACCGGCGCAACCTGGCGCAACGGCATCGCGTTCATCTCTTCCGCAGCGGATGACTTGCAACGGCACGCTGATGTTAGCCGTGGCCCCAAGGTTCCCTAATACCAAAGTTTTGGTAGCCACAGTAAAATTGATATGAGCCGTCCCGCCCCGGTTCTGGTCTTCTAATGCTACAATTCGGCAATCAACCAATTCGGAATTGCCAACATGGAAAAATGCGAGCGCACGCGTCACAGCGCTCCCTATTACCTGCACGTTACGAACGAACCCCTTACTTACTTGGAAGGCTCCCCGCATGACGATCCCCTCGATCGCCAATCCCGACCTCGACATCTTGTTCGACAACCAGCCGCGCTGGAACCTGCCCGACTACCGCCGCCGCGGCTTCCACAATTTCCACACCACGATGCGCTACGCCATGTCGCTGCGCGCCCCCCGCGTCCTGCCGCTCAGGAAGCAGATCGACTGGACCATCAGGGAGCGCCCCGGCGTCGCACGTTTCCTCGCCATGCCGCATTTCTCGGCCTTCGTCGTCCTGCGTGGCGAGCGCATCCTCTACGAATGCTACGCGCCGGACTTCGGCCCCGACAGGCCGCATCCCATCATGTCTATCACCAAGACGACACTCAACCTGATGCTCGGCCGCTGCGTCGCTGATGGCCTCATCAATCTTGACGAGCGAGTAGGTACTTATCTGCCGGAGATCGGCACGGGCTACGCCGAGGCGACCGTCAAGGCGGTCGCCGACATGAACGTCGCCAATGACTTCAGCGAGGACTACACCAACCCTAACGCGACGTGGTTTGCCATGGAGGCCGCCGTCGGCTGGCGCCTGCCGCTGGCGGGGCATATGGAGGAGACGACCCGCTCCTTCGTCTGCGGCATTACCGGCGGCGACCTGGCAAACCGCACTGGCTATGCGCTCTACAAGTCGACCAACAGCGATGTCCTTGGCTGGATCATCGAGCGGGCCAGCGGCCGGCCGCTTCGCGACTGGCTGATCGAGATCGTCGAGGCGGCGGGGCTCGAGGGATGCTTCCATATCACCTGCGACCGCGAGGGCGTGCCGCTGGTCGACGGCGGCGCCTGCCTCTCTGCCCGCGACCTCGCACGCTACGGCCTGCTCTTCGCGCGCAAGGGCGAGGGCATCGATGGCCGCCGCGTCGGCGATGCCGCCTTCATCGAACAAACGCGCTACAACCCCGGCCTTCCCTTCGAAGATACGCGTGACTTGATGCGGTACCATTATATCCACCAGATGGAGACCGACGGCACCTGGCTCGGCCACAGCGGCTACGGCGGCCAGTTCATGCTCGCAAACCCTGACACCGGCACCGTCGTCGTCTACTTCGGCGTGCTCGGGAACACGGGCGACCCCGACCCTGACCCCAACTTCCTAGTTCCTCTCGTGAAAATGATGGCCGAGCTCGCTGCGGAATGAGGAGAGCCCTTTGTCCGCAGTATGGTCGCTCTACTACCAATTCTGGTCGGTTGCGTTGAACCTGCTGCGCTTCATACGTGCACCTTCTGATCACGCCGGGTTCTATGCAAATGTATAAAGGTTGTCCGGGGGCTCAAGTAGCTGATCGCATCTTGGCTCATTCCTGCTTTGTGCAACGAGTGTCGCAGCGTGGAGATTTATCGACATGAACGTCAAGATGAACGTAGTTAAAACCCCTCTTCCCGAAGCTGACGTGGTGCGCGATATCGGATACTTGCCTATGCAGGACGGAACACGCATCGCTTACATTTCATATCGCTTGAAATCTGGCCGCCATCCAAGCGTGTTCTGGTATTCCCATTATAAAGCAAGTGCAGCACCTTTCGAAATGGCAAAGCAATTTCTCGAAGCCGGCTACGCCTTCATTGGTGCCAACTTTCCCGCGACGGGCTGCTCGGAAGGTATTATCGACTATTGGTACGACCGCAAGGAAGGAATTTACGGTGCCGAAGTCGTTGAATGGATTGCCCGACAGTCCTGGAGCGACGGCAATGTTGGAATGATTGGTAATTCAACTCCCGGCGTAATTCAATTCTGGGTCGCAGCAGAGCGACCTCCTCACTTAAGGGCCATCGTGGCGAGCGGCGTGGAGGACGGTTACGAAGATTGCTTCTCCGTGGGCGGGATTTTACAGCTGGGCTGCGTGGCATGGGCGCTTACGACTGACTCCGAGCACGCGGCCGGTGCGGAATGGCGGATAAGCGCGGGTGATAACCAGTGCGCCGCAATTCGTGAGGGTAAGCAAGTCGTCAAACGCGGATTTCTCGATGAGGTTAGAAGCCGCCCACTCAAGGATGAATGGTGGGATTCAGTATCGTTGGCCTGCAAGGAGGTTGCCGGCCAGGTCAATGTGCCGACGATGCTTGTCGCGTCCTGGCAGGACGAGTTCGGCGGCGCCGCTAGGGAGAGCATCCGGCTGTTTACTCAATTGTTGACGGGTGTGGAGCATAAGAAGCTTCTCCTCATGAACGGTGATCACAATGTCGCCGGTCCCGAAGCCGAGCTTGGGTCACGAAGTTATGGGTTTGTAGATACGGAACAGATGAAGTTCCTCGACCGTTGGGTGAAGGGCGTCGAGGATGGAGTGGACGACATATCGCAGGTCACCGTATTTTGGGACGTCCGGGTGCCTGATGGGGATGCTAAGAAGGCGGTTGCCGGGTGGATGACGACGCACGAGACGTGGCCAGAACCGGCCGTCGAGCGTCGGTCCTTCTCTCTCACCGCTGATGCCGCGCTCTCAGCTGACGAGCCAGTTGGTGGCCCGGCCGAGGGCGTTCGCGCCTACCTCTACCCGACGGGAGCAGAGCTCGTTGGCAGCAATCAGCAGTTCGCGGTACAGCCGTTTCCCGAGGGCGTCTTGAACTACCGAAGTGCCCCAGCCACCTCGGATATGGTGTTGCTTGGCAACCCGGAAGTCACGCTCCATCTCAGTGTCGACGATGGAGACGACACCGACCTCGCGTTGACACTGAAAGACATCGATGCCGAAGGCAATGTACTCTTTCTGCAGGGAGGCTTGCTGCGGGCTTCGCTGCGAGCGGTCGATGAGGCGCACACATATGCTGACGAGGTGGTTCATTCGTTCCGCAAGAGTGAAAAACTCGTACCGGGTGAAATCTACGAGATCCGGATGTCATTGCTGAACCCGATCGCTCACGTCGTCCGGAAAGGGCACCGCCTGGAGCTAACCATCGGCGCTCCCAATCCTATTCTGAACGGGAATTCAGCTCCCGACGAGTATCCGCAGAACTTTTACGGCAACATCCCTGCCGGCAGGCCGTCCATCAACAAAGTCTATCACTCGAAGAAGTATCCTTCGAAACTTCTGCTCCCCATTCTTCCGGGGGCAGTGGCCCAAGCGCCCGCGCCTAACCCCCTCACGCTACGAGGGCAGCCTTCTCGAAAGCAAAGTGAGTTTGTCCCCGGAGGACTGCCGCTTCGATAACCTTCAACTCAGATGCTGTCTGGCGCCCATCCGGTAGGCCGCGCCCACAGGGAGATAGTAGGCAAATGGCATGGGACGACGAACGTCTTAGAGCTCTTCGCAACAAATATGGAGA
>NZ_RZPW01001120.1:0-1441 GCF_003998455.1 Mesorhizobium sp. M7A.F.Ca.CA.001.08.2.1
AGGATCGCCAAGGTCCGGATCGATCGGCCGGAGCGCAAGACCCCGCTGACCTTCGACAGCTATGCGGAACTCCGCGACACGTTCCGCGACCTCGTCTATGCCGACGATGTCGACGCCGTGGTGTTCCTTTCCAATGGCGGCAATTTCTGCTCCGGCGGCGATGTCCACGACATTATCGGCCCGCTGGTCAAAATGGACATGAAGGAGCTCCTGGTCTTCACCCGCATGACCGGCGATTTCGTCAAGGCGATGCTGAATTGCGGCAAGCCGATCATTGCGGCGGTCGACGGCGTCGCGGTCGGCGCCGGCGCCATCATTGCGATGAGCTCCGACATCCGCATCGCCACGCCGGAAGCCAAGACCGCGTTCCTGTTCACCCGCGTCGGCCTCGCCGGCTGCGACATGGGCGCCTGCGCGATCCTGCCGCGCATCATCGGCCAGGGCCGCGCCGCCGAACTGCTCTACACCGGCCGCACCATGACGGCTGATGAAGGCGAACGCTGGGGTTTCTACAACCGGCTGGTCGATGCCGCCGCGCTTGAAGCCGACGCGCTCGACATGGCGGCGCGCATCGTCTCCGGCCCGACCTTCGCGCACGGCATCACCAAGACCCAGCTCAACCAGGAATGGTCGATGGGCCTCGACCAGGCGATCGAGGCGGAAGCGCAGGCGCAAGCGATCTGCATGCAGACCCGCGACTTCGAACGCGCCTACAAGGCGTTCGTGGCCAAGGAAAAGCCGGTGTTCGAGGGGGATTGAGGATGATGCTTTGCGTGGAGACGTTGGCGGGAGGGGGGCGCCGTAGTGCGCAAGGCCTCAATAGCGGGGCCACCAATGCCTGATCGTTCCTTCCTCTCCTGGCCGTTCTTCGAAGACCGCCATCGCGAACTAGCCGAGCACCTCGAGGCATGGTGCACGACCAACCTCCCAGTCGATCATCATGATGTCGACGCGGCCTGCCGCGAGCTGGTGACCAAGCTTGGCCAAGACGGCTGGCTGAAGCCGACGGCGCTCGACACCGACAATCCGGGGCCACTCGACGTGCGCACTTTGTGCATCACGCGCGAGACGCTCGCTCGCCATGACGGGTTGGCCGACTTCGCCTTCGCCATGCAGGGGCTGGGCACCGGCGCGCTCAGCCTGTTCGGCACGCCGGAGCAGCAGGAATGGCTTTCGAGGACACGCGCCGGCAAAGCGATTTCGGCCTTCGCCCTGTCGGAGCCGCGCTCTGGCTCGGACGTCGCCAACACCGAGATGACGGCGACCCGCGATGGCGACAGCTTCGTTCTTACAGGCGAAAAAACCTGGATTTCCAATGGCGGCATCGCCGACCTCTATGTCGTCTTTGCCCGCACCGGCGAGGCGCCGGGCGCCAAGGGGCTCTCGGCCTTCCTCGTGCCTGGCGACGCCAAGGGCCTTGGCATCGCCGAACGGCTCGAAG
>NZ_RZPW01001121.1:0-1435 GCF_003998455.1 Mesorhizobium sp. M7A.F.Ca.CA.001.08.2.1
GTTTCGAGCTCTATTGCTGCGGCGTCGAACTCGCCAACGGCTTTGGCGAACTGACCGACGCCGACGAGCAGCGCCGGCGCTTTGTTACCGAGATGGACGAGAAGCAGCGCATCTATGGCGAGCGCTATCCGCTGGACGAGGATTTTCTCTCAGCCCTTGCCATCATGCCGCCGGCCAGCGGCATCGCACTCGGCTTCGACCGGCTGGCGATGCTGGCGACCGGCGCGCAAAAAATCGAGGACGTGATCTGGACGCCTGTCGCCTGAGGCGCGGAAAGATCTGGCCTATTCGATTCCGGGGATCAAGACTGGACCGTGACCCCGAACCAAGAGACCACATGATCGGTACTGGATTTCAAGGTCAATCGGGAAGATCTACAGTGGCTGCTTCTGAAACGGTCGAAATCGCCATTGTCGGCGCCGGAGTTGTCGGGCTGGCGACGGCACTTCGCCTTGTCGCGGACGGCCGCGAAGTCCTGCTCATCGATCCGAACGAGCCGGGCTCAGGCGCGTCGTTCGGCAATGCCGGAACGATCGCCGAATATGCCTGCATGCCGGTCGGCACTCCTGCGGTGCTGCGGGCGTTGCCAAAGCTGCTGCTTGATTCCGACAGCCCGTTTTCGCTGCGCTGGCCGGCGCTGCTGCAGCTGGCGCCATGGCTCGTTCGGTTCATGCGGCAATCGCTGCCGGCGGCCACCCGGGCCAATGCACTGGCGCTCGCCGGACTGCTGGCCGACGCCCTTCCAGCCTGGGAAGACATGGTCGGGGAGGCCGGGCTGGAGGACCAGCTGCGCCGCAATGGCTGTCTTTACCTCTATCGCCACTTGAGCGATTTTGCCGCTGGCGCCGGCGGCCGGGCAATGCGCGCTGGGTTTGGCATCCACCAAGAGGTGCTGACTCCCGAAAAGGTGGCGGCGCTTGAGCCGGGCCTGCCGGCGACAGCAGCGCATGGCGTGTATTTTCCCGACTCGATCAATGTCACCGATCCGGCAATGGTGATGCGGCGGTTGCTGGGCGCGGTGAGTGCCCGTGGTGCATCGGTGAAGCAGGCAGAGATCACCGGGCTGCAGGTCGAGGCTGACGGTGTCCAGCTCAGCGGACCCGGCGTTCGCATCAAGGCTGGCACGGTGGTGATCGCCGCCGGTGCACGGTCGCGCGCACTGGCCGCGCAGGCCGGCGACAGGATTCCGCTCGAGACCGAGCGCGGCTATCATCTGGAATTCCAGACCGACGCGCCGCTGCTCAACCGACCTGTCTGTCCCGTCGATCTTGGTTTCTACCTGACGCCGATGGCTGGCCGCTTGCGGGTCGCCGCCACCGTCGCACTCGGCGGCCTGGCCGCGCCGCCAAATCCGCGCCGGCTGGCGCTGCTTGACCGTGGCGCCAGGCAAATTTTTCCCAGGCTCGGCTCGCCTGCCTCGCAATCGCTCGGCTTC
>NZ_RZPW01001122.1:0-1432 GCF_003998455.1 Mesorhizobium sp. M7A.F.Ca.CA.001.08.2.1
AGCGTGATCTGCCGCACGGCCCGTTCATCGGCGAACAGCCGAGGCAGCTCGTGCTCGAAATCCTGGACGACACGGATATCCTTGTTGCGCGCCCTCAACTCCATCATGTGACAGCAGTCCTCGACGATACCAAGCAGCATCACCGGTTCTTCATTGAGCTGGTAGCGGCCGGCCTCGATGCGTGACAGGTCGAGAATCTCGTTGATCAGGTCGAGCAGATGCTGGCCGGATTCGTGCACGTCATGGGCGTAGTCACGATAGGTGGGATTGCTCATCGGTCCCAGCACCTCGTTCGACATCACCTCGGAAAAACCGAGGATGGCGTTGAGCGGCGTGCGCAATTCGTGGCTCATCGAGGCGAGGAA
Organism: Mesorhizobium sp. M7A.F.Ca.CA.001.08.2.1; assembly: GCF_003998455.1. Lineage (NCBI taxonomy): Bacteria > Pseudomonadati > Pseudomonadota > Alphaproteobacteria > Hyphomicrobiales > Phyllobacteriaceae > Mesorhizobium > Mesorhizobium sp. M7A.F.Ca.CA.001.08.2.1. The sequence goes on from NZ_RZPW01001122.1 coordinate 366, forward strand.
CCGCGATTTCGCCAGATTGGCGTCCTCGGCCCGCCGCCGCGCTTCGTCCGACATCGATTTCGCCGTCTCCAGTTCGGCGATCAGCGCATCCTTTTCGGAGCGGAACGACAGCATCATCAAGGACGAGTGGTTCAGATGACGGGCCACATAGGCGAAAAACGGCAGCGACACGACCAGCAGCGCGGCCATGATCGCCTCGACCGGCATCCATAGCTTGGCGCCGGCATAGGCGTAGAGCGCCACGGGAACGGCAAAGGTCGCCAGCAGCGCGCCCCGCAGAGACGAGGTCATCACCGCGGTCGCCGCCATGGCGAACAACAGCACCACGGCCTTGACGATGTGGAACGGATCGACCTCGCAGACGCTGCAGCCAAGCCACACGAACCAAGCCCAGCCGAGACCGCACAGGAAATGGCCGATCAGGAATTCCCGCCGTGCTTGCAAAGGGTTGAGCTCGGAAGCTTCAGTGCGCTCGATGCGCCGCGCCATGAAGGCAACGATAGTGTAGCAGGTTAGCGTGAACAGCGCCCAAAGCCCGATCTCATTGCCGATTCCGGCCAGCCGGCCACCCGCGGCAATCGCCAGCACGAGAAGCGGGATGGCGATGGCGCCGCTTGTCATCGCTCGGGCATGCAGCTTCAGCAGTTCGCGATCGAAATCGGGATTGCCGGCCTGCTGCGAAAGACGGTCACGCGTCTTGCGCACCGCGCGCGCGACATCGCTGTTGCGATGGCGTTTCCTGCGGTCCACAATGAACTTGTCCGCTGTGTTCGAGCGTTGCAAGGGCATCAAAACTTCAATTTATGCGAGCAGCGGTTTCCAAGTGTTAAGCTACGTTCGAATGATTAACCAACCGTTTGCCATATGAGCCGTTCATGGTCGCCGAAGCCGCGCCGGCGATACGTTGCGCGCCCCAGAAGCCTGTGGCGCCGGCTGGTGGATTACGGGCTTGCCGTCATCATCCTCGGACTGCTGATCCTGCTGGCGGCCCGCCTCGACCGGGTGGAGACACGCAAGACGCAAGGCGTGGCAATCATCAACGACGGCGATTCGATCACGCTTGGCAC
>NZ_RZPW01001123.1:0-1430 GCF_003998455.1 Mesorhizobium sp. M7A.F.Ca.CA.001.08.2.1
CCCGAATAGAGCGTTGCGCCATTCGTGTCGGCGATCGTCATGGCGTCCGGCCGCTGTGGCATGTTCAGGGTCCCAGCCAAAAGCCTGGCGATTTCGATCGCATCTTCGAGGTCGGCGGCTTCCGCCGTCTCGCGGCCGAGCACGGCATGCGCATCGTCCGCTTCGCGGGTGCGATAGAATTCGATCACGATCTTCATCGCCGTCCCGTCTCGCCGTGTCAGTTCTTGCCTTTGCCGCGCGGGGCGCTGATGTTGGCGGTAAGCCTGGTCTGGGCACCGAACACGCTTTCAGGCTTAGGCAGTGCCTTTTCCAGCTTCGGCTTCCTGATTTCCCGGCTCGAGCGTTTCTGTCCCTTTGACATGTGCGAACGTCCTTTCAGAGAGTGTTATGATGTCACTGGGCGACGTGGCGACCGGTTCGAGACTGTCCTGGGTCGCCACCCGTTCATGACGTTCGCCGTCGCTGCGGATGCGGTATTGCAGCGAATCTCCCCTCGCAGGGAGCGTGGCCGTGATGCGGTAGATTTCCGCGGTCTGTGGAAACGTGCCAAAGCCGCCCTTCAGCCGGACAGCCTGTCCGACGGCAAACAGATGCGTTGCGGCTTCGCGGCGGATCGGGCGTGGGTTGCGTTGCATCAGGGTTGTGGTTTTCATCATTGTCTCTGGTCCTGCTCCAGTGCGGCTTCAAGCGATGCCGGTTCGATCGGCACCATCTGCTGCGTGGCTCCGACGGCGGAGATCGCCGGCAGGTGAATGAAGGTGGCCACGCGGCGCCATGCGATCAGCGAAGCCCCTTCGAGAGCTTCCTCGTCTTGATCGACGCGATACGCTCCAGGTGGTTGCGGCGTATCGAAGCCAGGCAGCGAAAACGCCGCCCTGAAGCGAACGATTGAAGATGTGGTGCGGCTGGTCATCAGTTGCGGCTTCCCGCGGAAACGCACGACGCCTTTCCGTATCATTCCCACTCGAACCGCCGGAGCGATGCCCGACGCTGCCAGTATATCCGTGGTCAGCGTCGGTTTCATTCCAGGGTTCGAGCGGGACGAAATGTGCGCCGGATCGGCTCATGCACTCGTTTTCGAGAATTGGTGGTGAATCGCAGGACTCTGACACAAAGCCAACTCGACCAAATCAACGAGCTTTACATATGCGCCTCAATTGCGTTGCAAACAAGGTCTCGGCGCCTTTTCTTTTTGGCTTTTAAATAACAAATCGATGTCCGTGAAATTCAAGGCGGCAGAAAGTTTTCCGCCAACGCAAATAAATTCTGCGAGGCTCGAAATTATTTCGTTCGATTGTTTGGGGCATACACGAGAATTAATTCTGACATTCCTATCTATCGAGTGCCAACGCGTCTATAGAGGAGGGGCGTGGCCGCCTGTGCCGGCCCCCAGAAAGAAAGTTCCCATGAAATTTCGGCCACTCCACGAC
>NZ_RZPW01001124.1:0-1409 GCF_003998455.1 Mesorhizobium sp. M7A.F.Ca.CA.001.08.2.1
GGAATAGAGTTCTCGATCCTGAAGGGGTTCCTGGCGCGGCCGGCGCATGTGCTCGACCGCGACGCGGTCACGGCCAGCGCCTATGCCGCAAACATCCACGTCGCCGGCCGCACCGTCGACAGCCACATCCGCAACATCCGCGCCAAACTGGCAGCCGTGGGTTGCCCAAATGTCATCGAGACGGTGCATGGCGTCGGCTTCCGGCTTGGCCGATGCGGCTGACGGCCTCCAGCAAATGGATCGACCGCAAATGGCGGCCACGGCTTGCCACGGTCGTCGTCGCCATCCTGATCATGGTGATGGCCTTGCCACTGGTCGGCCTGTTCTTCTTCCGCCTCTACGAGAACCAGCTGATCCGCCAGACCGAGGCGGAGCTGATCGCGCAAGGCGCGGCCATCGCCGCCATCTATGCGCGGGATGTACGTGACGCCGGCATCCCACCGGAAAAGCTCGGTGCGCCGATGCCGGAGCCAAGTGGGGATTCAAGCCGCAGCGTCAATCCGGACCCGCTCTACAGGCCAATCGAACCGCAGCTCGATCTTGCCTCGGATTATGTCCTGCCGACCCGGCCGGCGGCGATGCCGGCGATCGTCGATCCCGCCTTCGCGGTGATCGGCGCGCGCCTGTCCGGCATCCTCGACGCCACCCAGAAAACCACGTTGGCCGGCTTCCGGCTGCTCGACCCCCGGGGCGTCGTCATTGCCGGGCGCGGCGAGGTCGGCCAGTCGCTCAGTGCGGTCGAAGAGGTGCGCACAGCACTTGCCGGCCACTATGCCAGCGCGCTCAGGCTGCGCATTCCCGACCAGCCGACGCCACCGCTCTATTCGGTCAGCCGCGGCACCAAGGTGCGTGTCTTCGTCGCCCTGCCGGTCGCTGTCGACGGCCAGGTCGCCGGCGTCGTCTATGTGTCGCGGACGCCCAACAACATCATCAAACATCTCTATGGCGAACGTGGCAAGGTGACGTTGGCGGCGATCGCCATTCTCGGCGGCACGCTGCTCATCGGTCTCATCTTCCTGCGCACCGTCAGCCGGCCGATCTATGCGCTGATCGACCGCACCGAGCGCATCGCCGCCGGCGACCGCACGGCGATCCGGCCGCTCGACCACCACGGCACGCGAGAGATGGCGGAGCTGTCCGCCGCCTTCCTCGACATGGCCGAGAAGCTTCAGGCGCGGTCGGACTCAATCCAGACTTTCGCCACCCATGTCTCGCATGAGCTCAAATCGCCGCTGACGGCGATCCAAGGCGCGGCCGAATTGCTGCGCGATTCCGGTGGCGCGATGGACGATGCGGAGCGGCGGCGTTTCTCCAACAATATCGTCACCGATGCGGGGCGGCTCAATCTGCTGGTGCGGCGCCTGCTCGACCTGGCACGCGCCGAAAACCTGGCGCCGCACCAGCACCGC
>NZ_RZPW01001125.1:0-1409 GCF_003998455.1 Mesorhizobium sp. M7A.F.Ca.CA.001.08.2.1
GCGCCATCTCCTCCTCCTCCTCCTCCTCCTCCTCCTCTCCCCTCGGGGAGAGGTCGGATTGCCCCGAATTGCCGTTCGCAATTCGGCTGGCAATCCGGGTGAGGGGGCCTTCGTTCCCCGCCGTGCGACTACAGCTTCGTCCACGCCCCATTTTTCTTCGACGACTTCACGCAAGCCTCGATGAAGGCCATGCCCTCGACGCCGTCCTGTATGGTCGGGAAGATGACATCCTTTGCCGGCTTGCCGCCCTTCTTACGCGCCGCCCGGATGGCGCGTGCGGCCTCCTGGTAAACGTTGGCGAAGCCTTCGAGGTAGCCTTCCGGATGGCCCGACGGGACGCGGCTGACACGGCCCGCCACCGGCAGCGCGCCGGCGCCATTGCGGGTGATCAGTTGCTTTGGCTGGCCGAACGGCGTGTACCAGAGATAGTTCGGGTCGGCCTGCACCCATTCCAGCCCACCCTTCGAGCCATAGATGCGCAGCTTCAGCCCGTTCTCATGGCCGGGCGCCACCTGGCTTGCCCAGATCATGCCCTTGGCCGGGTGCGTCTTGCCGGTAGGCTTGAAGCGCAGCATGACGTTGACGTTGTCATCCAGTAGCCGTCCCGGCACGAAGGCGTCGAGATCGGCCGACAGGGAGTCCAGTTCCAGCCCCGAGACGAAGCGGGCGAGGTTGTAGGCATGCGTGCCGATATCGCCCAGCGCACCGCCGGCGCCTGCCTGCTTGGGGTCGGAGCGCCACGCCGCCTGCTTCTGGCCTGTCGCCGCCAAATCCTCGGTCAGCCAGTCCTGCGGATATTCGGACTGCACGATGCGGATGTCGCCGAGCACGCCCTTGGCGACCATTTCGCGTGCTTGCCGCACCATCGGATAGGCGGTGTAGTTGTGCGTCAGCACGAACACCTTGCCGGTCTTCTCGACTATCGCCGCAAGCTTTTTCGCCTCGGCCAGCGTCGTCGCCAGCGGCTTGTCGCAGATGACGTGGATGCCGGCCTCGAGGAAAGCTTTTGCCGCTGGCACATGCACATTGTTGGGCGTGACGATGGCCACCGCCTCGATGCCGTCGGGGCGCTTCGCCTCGGCCTTGGCCATCTCGGCATAGGATGCGTAGCTGCGTGAGGGGTCGAGCCCCAGTTCGGCGGCCGAGGCCTTGGCACGGGCCGGGTCGGCTGACAAAGCGCCGGCAACCAGCACGAACTCGTTGTCCAGCCGCGCCGCGATCCGATGCACCGCGCCGATGAAGGCGCCTTGCCCGCCGCCGACCATGCCGTAGCGGATCGGGCCGCCTCCCGTTTCCGACTTCGATGCGTCGACCATATCTTGCTCCTCGCTGTTGCTTACCCCCTTGAGGGGAGGTCGATCCGCGCAGCGGATCGGGTGGGGTCGTTGAGGCAGAGCGCGGTGTGAACC
>NZ_RZPW01001126.1:0-1407 GCF_003998455.1 Mesorhizobium sp. M7A.F.Ca.CA.001.08.2.1
GTAGGGGAGTAGGGGAGTAGGTTGGGTTCGAGGGCATTCCAAACACACTCCCTTATTCCCCTACTCCCTTACTCCCATAAATTCTAATTCCCCAGCGCCAACTGATCCGTGATCTCAAACCGCTCCGAGACGCCGACACGGATCATGTTGAGGCTGCCTTCCCTGGTGAAGCGGAAGTCGCCGGGCGCGTCGGAACCGGCCGGCTGGCCGGCACGGAAAGAGATGATGCGCGTGCCGCCGTCGGGCCAGGTCACAGTGATGTTCGCCTTGTCGGCGCTGTGCACCACGCTGACCTTGCAGCGCTCCATCGGCTGGCCGACATAGCGGGCGCAAGGAATTTCGGGGCCAGAAGCCAGCGTCGGAGCGGAATCAAGCGGGACGTCAGGCGCCGCCAGCGCCAGTAGGTACGCATCCTGCATGGCGGCGTGGCCGATTTCCTCTGGCGATTTCGGCGTGCTTTCGGCTGCCGGACCGGCGCCGCCAAGCCGCGCCGTCAGGTCGGGCGGTGCGACCGGCGCGCTGTCAGCTGAGCCGATGGCCTGCGATTGGTCCGGTGCCGAGGCCTGCCCGGCCTCCTTGCCGCTGCCGGTGGAGGCAACCACCGGCGCATCGGCCGGTCTTGGCTCACCTTCGACATAGGGGGTCGGATTGAGAGGGATGAGATAGCGCGCCGGTGCCCAGCCGCTCAGCTTCTCCTTGCCCGTGCTTTCGACCTTGCACCATTTGTAGCCGTTGATGTCGTTGCAGCCGAGATTGGTGACCATGTCGCCGCTGCTCAGCCGCGCCTCGACCGTGGCGACCGGCGATGCGGTGGTGCGGACCTTGAGAAGGTCGTCCGGCGCCAGGCCGGTAACGACGGAGATGACGAGCTCCGGCGCCTCTTGGGCCATCTCTTCAGCCATAGCGGGGGCAATCACCGGCCACGCCGTCATCAGCAGCGGAGCAGCAATCAGCGCATGGAGGATTGTTCGGAGCGTAACTGTGCGCCTCATCGTTTGGCCGTGCGCTGATACCGTGCCGGCGGATCGAGCCCGCCGCAAGCCCGGCCGGTTTTATAAGGGACGACGCGGCGCCATGTAAGCCCGAAAATTCGGGCCGCCGTTTCGCCAGCCTTCAGCCGGGCAGGGGCATGAACCCGGTTCTGAGCGCGTGAGCCCATTCCGGCCGGCCCGCTTGTTCGGCCTGCCTGGCGGCCGCCTCATGATCGTAGTCGACGGCGATGGCCTCGAAGCCGTCGGGCTGGCCGTTGCTGCCCGAGGTGACGATGCCGTAGCGCGCATGCGGCGAGCCCTGCTCGGAGACATGCGCCGGCGGCGTGGAATCGTCATAGGCAGGGCAGCCGATGCTGCCCGGATTGAAGATGACGGGACCGTCGGGGACGCGGATCAGTTCCGCGCGGTGGCTGTG
>NZ_RZPW01001127.1:0-1407 GCF_003998455.1 Mesorhizobium sp. M7A.F.Ca.CA.001.08.2.1
TGCAGGGCCGGCGCCAGCTTGTCGCGCGCGGCAGTGAGCAATTGCTTAAGCGCCGGCAGCTGGACGCGCCGGCGGCGCCAGATCATCACCAGCGGCGCCGTCCGCATCTGGCCGGGCCATCGCATTTCGACGATGTCGCCGCGTGCGAGCGCATCCGGGACGGCCAGGCGTGGAACGAGGGCGAGCCCCGCGCCGGCCGCCACCAGCCGCGCAATGGCGCCGATGCTGCCGACCTCGTTGGCAAGTCTGGGTGCGGCAGCGCCCGCCTCGGCAAAGGCCGTGTCGAACATGTGTCGGTAGATACATCCGGGCTCCGTTGCCACGAACTGCAGTTCGCCAAGCGCGGCAAGGTCGCCTGGCACGCTGCCCTGCCCCGGAGCCGCGACCAGCACCAGCGGTTCGGCTGCTATCGTGCGCCTGGCGAAGTGTTTATCCGACGCGCCCTTCGCGAAATCACGGCGGTCGAAGCAGAACGCGACATCGATGTCGCCATCCTCCAATTGGCGCAGCAGCGCGCCGCTGCCCGCCACCTTCATCCGCACGGTGATGTCGGGATGGCCGGCCTGGAACCCGGGCAGCCAAGGCGCCAGCCTGGCCGACGCGATCGTCTCCAGCGCGCCGATGGTCAGGTGCCCGCTTGTCGAACCTGCCGCTGCCTGCACGGCCGCGCGCGCCTCGCCGTCGAGCCGCAACAAATCCTCGGCGATCGGCTGCAGCGCTAGGCCTGCCGGCGTCAGCTCGAGACCGGACTTCGCGCGCGTGAACAGGGCAGCGCCAAGCTCGGCCTCGAGCGCCAGGATCTGGTCGCTGACGCTCGATTGCGCGAGGTGGACCACTTCTGCGGCGCGCGTGATGTTGCGGCTCCGCGCCACCGCAAGGAAGGTTTTGAGCAGTCTTGGATGCATCGTGTGGCTGACGCGCTATTGCAGCTGCGGTTTCTTCAGAAAACTGCCGCGGTCGGCGGACTTGACGCGCAGCCAGGTTTCGCGGCCGTCGCGCAGCACCCGCATCGGAATCTCGGCACCGGCCGAGCCGCTCTCCCACAGCTTGCGATAGAAATCGGCGAGTCCATCGACCGCGCCGTCGCGGATGTCCGAGATGATGTCGCCCTGGCGCAGGCCAGCCTTGGCCGCCGGACCGCCTTCGGTCACGCTCATCACCACCACTCTGCCATCGCTTTCGGCCGACAGGGCGCCGAGCCATGGACGCGGCGGCTTGGCCACCTGGCCGCGCGTCAGGAGATCGTCGAGTATGGGCGGCAACAGATCGATCGGCACCACCATGTTGATATCGGCGACCTCGCCATTGCGGCTCATCTGCAGGCGCACCCGTCCTGGGGCGGTGCCGGCGCAATGAAGATCGCCTCGTCGAGCAGATACTCCCAATAGCCGGCGAATTCCTGCTTGG
>NZ_RZPW01001128.1:0-1405 GCF_003998455.1 Mesorhizobium sp. M7A.F.Ca.CA.001.08.2.1
CTATATCCTGCGGGCCATTGTCGAAGAACGGATGCGCTATCAGGTCGTAGGCCTCTTTCCACACCTGGGTCGGCGGCGGCAGGCTCGATGTCGGCGACGAACAGGCGATCTGCCAGACGACCAGCATCAGCGCGATGACGATGATGGGCGGCACCAGCGCGCTCGCCAGTTTGCCGGCGATGGCGAGCGGCTCGAAGCGGCGCCGTGCCTTGGCAGTGAAGGCGATGACCTCCGCCGGCTTGGCGGGAAAGGCCTTCACCTTGGTGTCCTCGATAGTCTGGATCGACATGTCTGGGGAAAACTCCTTGGGGCAGGTAGTGATCGCAAGCGGCGCATGCACCGCTTGCGATCAGGCTACGCTGATGCCTTGATCTTCAGGCTGTCGAGATAGGCGGACGGGTTGGCCGGATCGAAAATCTTGCCGTCGAAGAAGGTCTCGACGCCCCGCGACGACGACGCCGGAACGTCGGCTGCCGCGACGCCGAGATCCTTGGCCGCCTCGCGCCACAGATCCTCGCGGTTGACCTGGTCGACCAGCGCGTTGATGTCGGTGGTCGGCGCGAACTTGCCCCAGCGGATGTTCTCGGCAAGGAACCACGCATCATGGCTCTTGAACGGATAGGAGACGCCGCCCTTCCAGAACTTCATGGAGAGATCGGTGCCGTTGGCGACGCGGCCATTGCCATAGTTGATGTCGCCCTTGAGGCGGCCGATGATGTCGGCGACGGGCACGTTCATCCATTGCCGCTTGCCGATGATAGCGGCCATCTCGTCCTTGTTCTCGGTGGCCTCGCACCATTGCTGCGCTTCCATGACGGCCATCAGGATCGCCTTGGTGGCGTTCGGATATTTCTCGATGAATTCGGCGCGCAGGCCGAGCGCCTTTTCGGGATGGCCCTTCCACAATTCGCCTGTCGTGGCGGCGGTGAAGCCGACGCCCTGATGGACGAGTTGCTCGTTCCACGGCTCGCCGACGCAGAACACGTCCATATTGCCGACCTTCATGTTGGCCACCATCTGCGGCGGCGGCACGACAATGGTCGAGACGTCCTTGTCGGGATCGATGCCGCCGGCGGCCAGCCAATAGCGCAGCCACAGATCATGCGTACCGCCCGGGAAGGTCATGGCGGCCTTGATTTCCTTGCCGGTCGCCTTCTTGGCAGCGAAGGCGTCTTTCAGCTTCGAGGCGTCGAGGCCGACACCGGTGCCGGCATATTCCTGGGCGACCGAAATGCCCTGGCAGTCGTAGTTGAGCCGAGCCACGATCGCCATCGGCATCGGCTGGTTGTTCTGCGTCACCTTGCCGGTGTGCATGAGGTAAGGCAGCGGTGTCAGGATATGAGCGCCGTCGATGCCGTTGGCCGCGCCGCCGAGCATCAGATTGTCGCGTGTCGCACCCCAGGAG
>NZ_RZPW01001129.1:0-1405 GCF_003998455.1 Mesorhizobium sp. M7A.F.Ca.CA.001.08.2.1
GCGCTCGCCGAGGCTGCCCGCGAAGGTGGCTTGAGCTTCTAAGCATGATCCCGAAAAGTTGCAGACTTTTCGGATAAAGATTATGCGAAGGAAATGATTTCGCCCCCGGTGACCGTTTCCCGATTTATTCGGGGCGAGGCACCGGATCTTATCAGCAACCGTGCTTCCGGAAAAAAACAAGGAACAGGATATGGCACAGGAACGTAGGGATGGCGGCCGCGGCCGCGATCGTGAAGAACGCGATGACGGCATGGTGGACAAGCTCGTCCACATCAACCGCGTCGCCAAGGTCGTCAAGGGCGGCCGTCGCTTCGGTTTTGCAGCACTCGTCGTCGTCGGCGACCAGAAGGGCCGCGTCGGCTTTGGTCACGGCAAGGCGCGCGAAGTGCCGGAAGCTATCCGCAAGGCAACTGAATCGGCCAAGCGCGACATGATTTTCGTGCCGCTGCGCTCGGGCCGTACGCTGCATCACGACGTCGAAGGACGCTGGGGTGCTGGACGCGTGCTGCTGCGCGCCGCCAAGCAAGGTACCGGCATCATCGCCGGTGGCCCGATGCGCGCTGTCTTCGAGACGCTCGGCATGCATGACGTGGTCGCCAAGTCGATGGGTTCGTCGAACCCCTACAACATGGTTCGCGCCACCTTCGACGCGCTGAAGAGCCAGATGCATCCCAAGGATGTGGCTGCTGCTCGCGGCATCAAGTATTCGACCCTTCAGGCCCGCCGCGGCACCGCCGTTGCGGCTGAAGAATAGTCGATCTGACCAGGGATTTTGACCATGGCCAAGAAAGCAACCAAGACCATCACCGTTGAGCAGATCGGTTCGCCGATCCGCCGTCCGAAGGAACAGCGCGCGACGCTGGTCGGCCTCGGCCTCAACAAGATGCACAAGCAGCGCACGCTGGAAGATACGCCCTCCGTGCGCGGCATGATCGCTGCCGTCCAGCATCTCGTCCGCGTCGTGGACGAGGGCTGAGCCAGAGCGCAGGAGAAGTCAGATGAAACTCAACGATCTGCGTGACAAGGACGGCGCGACGCACTCCAAGAAGCGTCTCGGCCGTGGTATCGGCTCTGGCTCCGGCAAGACCGGCGGCCGCGGCGTCAAGGGCCAGAAGGCGCGCTCCGGCGTCGCCATCAACGGCTTCGAGGGTGGCCAGATGCCGCTCTACCGACGCCTGCCGAAGCGTGGCTTCAACAACATCTTCGCCAAGAGCTTCACCGTCGTGTCGCTGGCCCGCATCCAGGTGGCCATCGACGCCAAGAAGCTCGACGTCAAGGCAACCGTGACGGCTGAATCGCTGGTTGCCGCCGGCGTCATCCGCCGCGTCAAGGACGGCGTGCGCATCCTCTCGGATGGCGAGATCAAGGCGAAGCTCGCCTTTGACGTCGCCGGCGCCTCCAAGGC
>NZ_RZPW01000112.1:0-11388 GCF_003998455.1 Mesorhizobium sp. M7A.F.Ca.CA.001.08.2.1
ACGATTACCACGCCGTCGAGGCGCCGGCGGTGAAGCGGTTCATGGAGCGCCTGACCCGGCAGGCGCCGGAAAATGTTGCTTTCGTCATCGGCTCACGCAGCCTGCCCGACCTGCAGCTCGGCAAGCTCCGGGTGCTTGGCGACGTTTTCGAAATCGGCCCCGACGATCTGCGTTTCGCCTCGTCCGAGGCCGAAGCTTTCTTCAACGACAAGCTGGGCCTGAGCGTCAGCAGCGGCACGGTGGAGACCTTGTGCTCGCGCGCCGAAGGATGGGCCGCCGGCCTGCAACTGGCCTCTTTGTCACTGAGTGCCGCGCATGCACCGGAAACCGTCATCGGCAATTTTACCGGCGCCAACCGAAACGTCGCCGACTTCCTGATGGGCGAAGTGTTCCTGGAACTGCCGCCGGCGATCGCAAAATTCCTGCTCTACAGCTCGATCTTCGAACGCTTCAGCGCCGAGGCCTGCCGGGCGGTGATGCGCGCGGCCGACGCCGAAGCGGCGATCACCGAGATCGAGACGCGCAACCTGTTCCTGGTGCCGCTCGACGAAGAGCGGCGCTGGTTCCGCTTCCATCATCTGTTCCGCGATTTCCTCAGCCGCGAAATGGAACGGCGCGAACCGGAGATGATCGCGCCGCTGCATCTGGCGGCCGCCGAATGGTTCGGCGAGCGCAAGATGCTGACAGAGGCGATCGGGCACGCGCTGGCCGCCGGCGACCAGGCCCGCGCGGCGGTGTTCGTGGAGAACAATGCGCTCGACCTCATCGCCCAGTGCCAGCTTCTCTACGTGCGCCAACTGCTGGCACTGCTGCCGAGGAAGCTGATCGACCAGCGCATTCGGCTGCAACTGGTCGTGCTGTGGTTGGCGGTGCACAGCAGCCAGCCGGAGATTGCCCAACAGACGCTGAGCAATGCGCGCAAGTTGGTCGAGACCGGACCGACCGACAGCAACGACCCAGGCACGATGACCGGCACAACGATCGAGGCTGAGCTCGTGGTTCTCGCCGCCGCCGTTCACAGCACGCTGGAGCAGTTCGATCAGGCGCGCGACACAGCCCTTGCGGCCCTGCGCGTCATCGCGCCCGATGCCTGGTTCATGGAGGGCGCTACCGCCAATGTCATTGGCTACAACCTCTATGCGCTGGGTGACCTCGACGGCGCACGCGCCGCCATCGATGCGGCACGCCGGGCGCATGAGCGAAGCGGCAGCCTGCTCGGCGTCACCATTGCCAATTGCTACATGGCCGTGATCGAGCGTTCGGCGGGCCGCTTGCCCGCCGCCGAGCGGCTGCTGCGCAACGCGATCATCGAGGCTCGGGCGCGGATCGGTGCAAACTCCTATGCCGAGGCCCTGGCCGGCACGCTGCTTGCGGAACTTGCCTATGAGACCAATGCGTCGGGCGAAGCGCTGACCCTGGTCGAGAATCTCGGACCGCAGATCGAAGGCGCGGCAGTCATTGTCTATCCTCTGGCCAGCGTGCCGACCTATGCCCGCGTGCTGCAGCTGACCGGTCGCACCGAAGCGGCACTGGATATGCTTGAGCGCGTCTATCAACGCGTACATGGCACGGTGTATCGCCGCCTGGCATCGATGATCGTGCATGACCGCATACGTGTGCTGCTCGACCAGAACCGTATTGCCGAGGCGCGTGCGCTGCTGGCCGAGCATCGGGGCGAAGGGACCGAGGCTTCGGTGGTCATCACTACCGCCAACGAGTTCGAGTTCTTTGCCGAGGGCCGCCTGCTGACGGCCGAGAAATCCTATGCCGCTGCCGCGGGGGTTTTCGACGCGCTGCTCGAGCGCACGAAAGACAGCGGGCGCATGCGCCGCCATATATTGGCGCTGATCCTGCGCGCCAAAGCGGCCAGCGCTGCCCACGACCAACGCGAGGCCGACCGCAATCTCCTCAATGCGTTGCGTCTCGCCCAACCATCCGGCTTCATCCGCTCTTTCGTCGACGAGGGAAGGCCTGTTGTCGAAGGGTTGATGCGGCTGCGCGCGGCCCAGGCGAAGACCGATCCCGCACTGTCAGCCTATGCGTCGCGCATCATCGATGCCGCGCAGGCGATGCCTGTCGCGACGCGCAAGCTGGCCGCACCAGCCGCCGAGAAGGAACAGCTCACCCAGCGCGAGGCCGAACTGCTGCGCTATCTCACCGAGGGCATGTCCAACCGCGATATCGCCTTGGCGTTGTCGGTGAGCGAGACCACGGTGAAATGGCATCTGAAGAACATTTTCGGCAAGCTCGCGGTGACCAACCGGGTGCAGGCGGTGCGCGCTGCGCAAGGATCTGCAGGCGCCCATACCCCTCCGAAAGGAGGGGCATAGATAAGAGGCGCGACCCCACTTTCGGGTCGGGCCATCTGATCGTTAGCCTGCTAGCGTCACCTGGTTTTCAGAGGACGCTGCGGATGGCGACAGGCTACGTTTTTCACGAACAGCTGATGTGGCATGACACCGGCTCCAGCGCCGACATGATGCCGCCCGGCCGTTTCGTGGAACCCGGCCGGCATCTGGAATCCCCTGGCTCCAAGCGCCGGCTGAACAACCTCATCCAGGTCAGCGGCCTGTCGCGGCATCTGGTGCCGATCATCCCCGAGCCGGTCTCGGTCGACGACCTGTTGCGCGTGCACACGCAACGCCATGTCGACGATATTCGCATGCTCAGCGAACGCGGCTCCGGTTTCGCCGGGCCGCAGGCGCCGATCGGCCTCAACAGTTTTGACATCGCGCTGCTGTCGGCCGGCACCACCTATGCCGCGATGCGCGCCGTGCTGACGGGCCGCGTCGACAATGCCTATGCGCTGGCGCGGCCGCCGGGACACCATGCCGAGCCCGACCAGGCGATGGGCAACTGCCTGTTCTCCAACATTGGCGTCGCTGTCCGCCGGCTGCAGCATGAAGGCCTGCTCGGGCGCGCGGCGATAGTCGACTGGGATGTGCATCACGGCAACGGCACCGAGACGGTGTTCTATTCCGACCCGTCGGTTCTGACCATTTCCGTGCACCAGGACAATCTCTATCCGACCGGGCGCGGTGCGCTGGCCGACAACGGGAAAGATGCCGGCGAGGGCTTTAACATCAACATCCCGCTGCCGGCCGGCAGCGGAACCGGTGCTTATGAAGCGACTTTCGACCGCGTTGTCGCGCCGGCACTGCGCGCCTACAGGCCGGACCTCGTCATCGTCGCCTCCGGCTTCGATGCGTCCGGCTTCGATCCACTCGGCCGCATGATGCTCAACAGCGAATGCTTCAGGCGTCTTGCCGCGCGCATGGTTGCGCTGGCCGCCGAGACCTCGCAAGGGCGCCTGATGATGACCCATGAAGGCGGCTACTCCGAGGGCTATGTGCCGTTCTGCGGCCATGCCGTCATCGAGACGCTAGCCAATCACCGTACCGAAGTGGTCGACCCTTTGTCGGACCATATCGACGAATGGGCCGGGCAAGACCTGCAGCTTCATCAGGCCGCGGTGATCGATGCCGCCGAAGGCCTGCTCGCCGGCCTGCGCCAACGTCTCGCCAGTGCGGCCTGACGCGATGGATTTTGTCATCACCACGCTGCTCAATGCGCTGACGCTGATCAGTATCCTGATGCTGGTCGGGCTCGGGCTGGCGATCAGCTTCGGCCTGATGAACGTGACCAATTTGGCACATGGCGAGTTCGTCACCGTCGGCGCCTTCGCGGTCTATTTCGTCCAGAGCATGGGTGGCTCGTTCTGGCTAGGGCTGGCGGCTGCCCCCATCGCCGGCGCGGTGATCGGCTGCATCCTCGAATTCGCCATCATCCGCCATCTCTATTCCAGGCCGGTCTCAACTGTGCTTGCCACCTGGGGCGTCAGCCTGATCCTGCAGCAAGGGCTGGAACTGATCTTCGGTCTCGGCGCCAAGCCGGTGACGCCGCCTATCGAAGGCACGCTCGACCTCTTCTTCACCGTCTACCCGGCCTATCGGCTGATCCTGATCGGCATCGCCATGCTGACCTTGCTCGGCGTCATCCTGCTGATCAGCCGCACGTCCTTCGGTCTCGACATCCGCACCGTCATCCAGAACCGCGAAATGGCCGAGGGCGTCGGCATCAACACGCGGCGCACCTACGCCATCGCCTTCACCTTCGGCGCGGCCATCGCCGGGCTCGCCGGCGGACTGGTCGCGCCGCTGGCGATCGTGCTGCCGCAGATGGGGGTGAACTATCTCGCCAACGCCTTCTTCGTCGTCATTGTCGGCGGCGTCGGCTCGATCGGCGGCCTCGTCGCCGGCAGCGTCTTCGTCGGCGGGCTGACCAGCATCCTCAATTATCAGATCTCGCCGTCGCTGGCGCAGGCGGTCGTGCTGCTGGCGGCCATCGTCGCTGTCCGGCTTCGGCCCAACGGCCTGTTCAACGGAGCGTCGCGATGATCGCCCGCGACCGCAACTGGCTGCTGATCTTCGCCGCCTGCGTGGCGCTCGCGATCATCTATCCGTTCTTTGTCGGCGGGTATCAGCTGACCGTGATCCGCGACGCGCTGATCTTCGGCCTGTTCGCCGCGAGCCTCGACTTCTTCTGGGGCCGCACCGGAATCCTGTGTTTCGGCCACGCTGCGTTTTTCGGCATCGGCGGCTACATCATGGCGCTGATCACGCTCAACGATGCGATCTCCTTCGCCAGCCTGCTTGGCATCATCGGTGCGGTGGCCGGTGCGGCCTTGGTCTCCGCCATCATCGGCTACTTCCTGTTTTTCGGCGGCATCCGTGGCAGCTATTTCACTATCGTCACGCTGGCCATGGGCGTCATCTGCCAGCAGGCGGCGGTCTCCTGGAGCTCGGTCACCGGCGGCGACAGCGGGCTGATCGGCATTCCGCCGATTGCCTTCGATGTCGGCGGGCTGCACGTCGATCTCAGCCAGGACCTGCCCAGCTACATCTTCGTCTCGGCCATCGTCGCGGTGACCGTGCTGGCGCTGTGGTCGATCAGCCGTGGCCGCTGGGGTACGGTGCTGACCGCCATACAGGACAATGAAGTCCGGGCAGCAGCGCTCGGCCACAATGCGCCGTTGCGGCTGCTCGTCACCTTCGTCCTGTCGGCGGCGATCGCCGGCCTTGCCGGCGCGCTCTATGTCTGCATGGCGGGGTTGGTGGCACCGGATTTGTCCGGACTGCTTCTGTCGACGGAAGTCATCGTCTGGGTGGCGGTCGGCGGGCGCGGCACGCTGCTGGGGCCGGTGCTCGGCGCCATCTTCATCCAGCGTGCGCAGCAGACGATCAGCAGTTTCAACCCGAGCCTGTGGCCGCTATTGCTCGGCTGTGTCTTCGTCATCATCGTCTTCGTCCTGCCGGACGGCATCCTGTCGATCTACGCGCGACTGAAAGCCCTGTTCAAAGGCGGGAGGCGCGCACAATGAGCGACATCCTGCTCCAGGCCGAAAATGTCGGCATCCGCTTTGGCGGGCTGCAGGCGCTGGAGGCCCTGAACCTCACTGTACGCGACAAGGAACTCTGCTGCATCATCGGCCCGAACGGCGCCGGCAAAAGCACCTTCCTCAATGTGTTGACCGGTACGCTGCGCCCGACCAGCGGCAGCGTGCGCTTCCTCGGCCACGACATAGCCGGCCTGCCGCTGCATCGCATCGCCCGGCTCGGCATCGCGCGCAAGTTCCAGATCCCGTCCGTCTTCCCGAGCCTCTCGGTGGAAGACAATGTGAAGGTCGCCCGCTGGGGGGCGCCCTCGCCTGTGCGCCCGGTTGGCGAATTGCTGGAATTGGTCGCGCTGAGCAATCGCGCCGCCACACCGGCCGGCGAACTCGCGCATGGCCAGAAGCAATGGCTGGAGATCGGCATGGCGCTGGCAATCGAGCCGCGGTTGCTTTTGCTCGACGAACCCACCGCCGGCATGACGCCGCAGGAGACGCTGACGACGGCCGATATGCTGCTGCGCCTAAAGGGCGAGTTCTCGATCGTCGCCGTCGAACACGATATCCGCTTCGTACGGGCGCTGAACTGCGAGACGCTGGTGCTGCATCAGGGACGCCGCCTGCGCAGCGGTCCTTTCCACGACGTCGAGACCGACGAGATGGTCCGCGACGTCTATCTGGGGAGGCGCTGATCATGCTGCGGACAATGGCGGTGTCAGCCGGCTACGGCCCGCTCCCGGTGCTGAACGGCATCGACCTCAGTGTCGCGCCGGGCGAAGTCGTCGGCCTGCTCGGCCGTAACGGCGCCGGCAAGACGACGCTGCTGCGCGTCATCGCCGGCGGCTTGCGGGCGAGCGGTGGCGCCGTGGTTCTCGGTGAAAAGGACCTCACGAACGCGCCAGCTTTCCGCCGCGCGCGGGCAGGCATCGCGCATGTGCCGCAGGGGCGCGGGATCTTCAACCAGCTGACGGTGCGGCAAAACCTGGAGGTCGGTACCCGCGCTGCCAAGGACCGTGGCGACGGCGGCATTCCGGTCGACATCTTCGGCTATTTTCCGATCCTGCGCGAGCGCGAAGCGCAGGTCGCCGGCACGCTTTCGGGCGGCCAGCAGCAGATGCTGGCGATCGGCCGCGCGCTCTGCGGCCTGCCGTCGGTGCTGCTGCTCGATGAGCCTTCGGAAGGCATACAGCCGAACATCGTGCAGTCGATCGCCGAGCTGGTGCCGCGCATCGCGCGCGAACGCAGCATCGCGATCGTGCTGGTCGAGCAGAATCTCGATCTCGTTCTCAAGGCATCGGACCGCTGCCTGGTGATGGAGAAGGGCAGGATCGTCCATGAAGGCGCGCCGGAGGCGTTCGCCGACGAGACCCTGCTGAAGGATCTGTTGGCCCTATAGGGCGCCTGAAGCGCGCCTGGGAGCTTGTTGACTTGTAAGGCGTGCATGGGGCGCGCCTGGGACTGGAAGGGAACACAACAATGATAAGCAGAAGAACTGTCTTGAAATCCGGCGGCGCCGCGGCCGCTTTCGCCATGGTCGGTGCGCCGTCGGTCCTGCGCGCCGCCGACACCGTCAAGGTCGGCCTGTCGATCCCGATCACCGGGCTGCAGGCGATCCTCGGCGAGACGCTGCTCAATTGCTACAAGCTCGCCGCCGCCGAACTGAACGCCGCCAATGGCATTGGCGGGCGCCAGGTCGAGTTGTTCATCGAGGACAACCAGACCACGACCAAGGGTTCCATCGACAAGGCGCGCAAGCTCATCAACGAAGACAAGGTCGACGTGGTCATGGGCACGATCATTTCGCCGGAGCGAAGTGCTACGCTGTCGGTGACCTCGAAGGCCAAGAAGCTGTTCTTCTACCCAACCAATTTCGAGGGCGGCGAATGCAACCGCTACTTCGTCGCCACCGGCCCGATCCCGATGCAGCAGGTCGACCCGATGATGCCGTGGGTGGCCGAGACCCTCGGCAAGACCATCTACGTCATGGCCTCCGACTATGCCTGGCCGCAGAAGATGACCGAGGCGATCACGGCGGCTTACGAAAAGGCCGGCGGCAAGATCATCGGCGCCGACTACTATCCGTTCGGCACCACGGATTTCGGCCCGGCCTTCCAGAAGATCAAGTCGCTGAAGCCCGATGTCGTCTGGTCGATGGTGGTCGGCAACGACGCCGTCACCCAGCTCAAGCAGTATCGCAGCTTCGATATCAAGCAGCCGCTGATCGCACCGCTCGACGAGGTCTTCAACAAGGACGCGCTGCCGCCCGGCGTCGCGGCCGGCACCTACGCACCGCAGCCTTACTGGATGGCGCTCGACAATCCGGTCAACAAGAAGTTCATCGCGAGCTTCCGCGAGAAGTTCGGCAAGGAGAAAATGGTCAACGGCATCGGCGAGGCCGGCTACAACGGCCTGCATCTCTACGCCCTGGCCGCCGAGAAGGCCGGATCGCTGAAGGACGATGATGTGCTCAAGGCGCTGCCGACGATCGAGTTCGACGCGCCGCAAGGCAAGATCCGGGTCGATGCCAGCAACAACCACACGCTCTGCCATTCCTATGTCGGCAAGGCGGCCGCAGACGGCATCAGCTATGAAATCGCCAAGGATTTCGGCACCATCGCGCCGGTCACGCCTTACTGCAAGCTGTAGGAGCTCCGGCAACGGCTCCAGGCAATCCTGACGGCGGCTTTGCCGCCGTCAGCTCGCTTGCGGCGCCGGCAGCCGTTCGCGCAATTCGTCGACGAGCACCCTGGTGTTTTC
Source organism: Mesorhizobium sp. M7A.F.Ca.CA.001.08.2.1 (assembly GCF_003998455.1). NCBI lineage: Bacteria > Pseudomonadati > Pseudomonadota > Alphaproteobacteria > Hyphomicrobiales > Phyllobacteriaceae > Mesorhizobium > Mesorhizobium sp. M7A.F.Ca.CA.001.08.2.1. The sequence continues at coordinate 8,147 of NZ_RZPW01000112.1, forward strand.
GGAATAGTCGATGGGCACGACGACGAGGTGCACGCCGCCGCCGGTGAAGGCCTGTTCCAGCGCCGGCCGCAAGTCGGCGATCTCCGTAACCCTGGTCCCCCTGGCGCCATAGGCCTCGGCATATCTGACGAAATCGGGATTGCCGAAGGTCATGCCGAAATCCGGGAATTCGTCGACCGCCTGCTTCCAGCGGATCATGCCATAGGCATGGTCTTCGAGCAGCAGAACGACGAGGTTGAGCTTGAGCCTGACGGCGGTCTCCAGTTCCTGGCTGTTCATCATGAAGCCGCCGTCGCCACAGATGGCCATGACACGGCGCTGCGGATAGAGCAGTGCCGCCATCATCGCCGACGGCAGGCCCGCGCCCATGGTGGCCAGCGCATTGTCGAGCAGGATCGTGTTTGCCATGCGGGTGCGGTAGTTGCGCGCGAACCAGATCTTGTACATGCCGTTGTCAAGGGCAAGAATCCCATCCGCCGGCATCACGGCGCGGACATCGTGCACGATGCGCTGCGGTGTGAAGCGATCTTCGGTGGCGCGCGCGGCGATTCGGCTCAGAATGCCTTCCCGCAGCGGCAGCAAGGCCTGTGCATTGGGGATCTTGCCCTCGATGCGGTCGGCCAGCAGCGCCAGCGAAGGACCGAGGTCGCCGACGATTTCGGCTTGCGGGAAATAGACCTGCTCGACATCGGCTGAATGATAGCCGACATGAATGACCTTCGGCCCCTTCGCCCCCATGATGAAGGGCGGCTTCTCTACCGTGTCGTGACCGACGGTGATGATCAGATCGGCCTGTTCGATGGCCTCGTGCACATAGTCGCGCTCCGAAAGGGCTGCCGTTCCCATATAGAGCTCCGTGCCGCCAGGCACGGTGCCCTTGCCCATCTGCGTGGTGAAATAGGGAATTTGCGTCCGCAGCACGAACTGGGCGACATCGGGAGTCACGCGCGGTCGCGACGCCGCCGCACCAAACATCAGCAGCGGACGCCTGGCTTCCGTGATCATACGGGCGGCGCGATCAAGCGCGCCCGGGCTGGCCAGCGGCAGTTCGACCGGATGCGTTGGCACGAGTGCTACCGGTTCACACTCGGCCGCCGCAATGTCTTCCGGCAATTCAAGATGTACGGGGCCGGGACGCTCTTCCTGGGCGACACGGAAACCTTCGCGAACCAACGAGGGGATCATCTTCGGCGAGACGATCTGACGCGACAGCTTGGTCAGCGGCTTCATCGCCGCGACGATGTCGACGATCTGGAAGCGCGCCTGCCGGGATGACAGGATGCCTTTCTGGCCGGTGATCATGATCATCGGCATCGCGCCGAGCAGCGCATAGGCCGAACCGGTCGAAAGGTTGAGCGCGCCCGGGCCAAGCGTGGTGATGCACACACCCGGCTTGCCGGTAAGCCTGCCATAGGTGGCGGCCATGAAAGCGGCTGCCTGCTCGTGGCGGGTCAGGATCAGCTGGATCGAGGAGCGGCGGATGGATTCGACGATATCGAGATTTTCTTCGCCCGGAATGCCGAAAATCCGCTCGACCCCTTCGTTCTCGAGGGCCGCGACGAACAGATCCGAACCTTTGGTCATGACCACCTCTCCCGCAACATTCCGTCGGCCACCTTCATATGGCATCGGAACGCGACGCCTCAAAGAGGCATCTTCGGCTGCGGGTCAGAGGCGCGTGTTGCAGCTCGCCGCTTTCGGCGAGGCGAAAAGTTCCTTCGGTGCAGACCATTGGCTGATCGGTGCGCCGCGCGTGCCGGTGATCAGCGAACGCAGTTCTGACAGATAGGTCTGCACGAAGAACGAGGTCTGGCTTTCCAGCGGCGTATAGGGACCCGGCCGGTAGGCGCGCGACATGATGCCGTTGGCATTGTCCTCGGTGATCTTCTTGTCCTGCACGGTGGTGACGTCCCACATCCAGCTGATCGCATCGGCGTCGACGTCGTTATCGGCATCCTTGTCGACGAGCCATGTCAGGATGACGTCTGTTTCCATGGCGTTGCGCGGTATCATCTGGAACAGCGTGACATAATCATTGGCAGCACTTGCAAACGACAGGCGTCCGAGGCGGAAGCCGCTTTCGCCACCATCATAGGCGTGACGGCCGCCCATCAGGCATGAGACCCCCTCGCCCGTATTGGACAGCGTGTTGCGGCCGGATCCGATCGGCTTGCGGTGCATGGCAAACGGCATCGTGTCGAGGTCGCCAGCCTGCCACGCGCCCTTGTGGAACTCGGCATCGCCGATGACGCTGTGCCAGGCCTCGATTTCATTCTGCCACTCGACCGCCTTGTCGGCGTCGCGGGTCGCGGTCACTTTGACATGGCCGTTGACGCGGTAATATTCGGGGTGGGCCGGCCGGCAGTGATAGCATTCGAGGAAGTTCTCGAGCACCAGCTTCCAGTTCGCCTTGGTGAGATAGTTCTTGCGCGCGACGATGCGTGCACGGTCAAGGCCGTTTTCGCGCAAGCCGCCGGTCAGCCCGTCCGCGACAGGCTGGATGTCGGGCAGCGAATTGGCATCGAGGCCGCAGAACACGAGGCCGCCGAAATGCTTGCAGGGCACGCGGTGCAGTCCCAGCGCATCCGGATTGACGCTTTCCGGTAGATCCTGCCGTGACTGCAACTCGCCGGTCAGCCTGAACGACCAGGCATGGTAGGGGCAGACCAGAAGCTTGCCGCGACCATCCTTGGCGCAGAGCCGCGAGCCGCGATGGGTGCAGATATTGTAGTAGGCCGCGATGTCCTCCTCGCCATCGCCGAAGCGCACGACGATGATCTCCTCGTCGAAAAGCTGGCGCACGATGTAGCGGCCCTTTTCTGGGACCTCGCTGGCATGGGCGACAAGCATCCATTGGCGCGGAAACCACAAATCCCGTTCCAGCGCGAAGATGGCAGGGTCCGCGTAGAAGGCCTGTTCCAGCGACCAGTCCGGACGTTGCCGGTCGATCAGCCTGACGGTCTCGCTTCTGTCGATAGGCTGGCTGTTCGATGTGTAGGCCTGCACGGCAAACACCTTTCTGCTCGCTGGCGTTCGAATGACGTTTCGATAGAGTGTGCGATGCGGAAAGGCTTGCAGCAAATACAGAAATGATAGACCTTCATATCGAAAAGGCATGAAAGCAGGTTTGGATCGTGAAAACCCTCAAGACATCGCTTCCCCTGCTGAACGCCATGGTCGTCTTCGAGGCTGCCGTCAGGCATGGCGGGCTGACGCTGGCCGCACAGGAGCTCAACCTGTCT
>NZ_RZPW01001130.1:0-1404 GCF_003998455.1 Mesorhizobium sp. M7A.F.Ca.CA.001.08.2.1
TTTCCGGGCGGCGCGAATGGACGCGAATCTCGTCGAAGTCGAAGAGATGGTCGAGCAGGCGCACATTCCAGTAGGCGGTGCCGCGCGCGCCGATATGGGCCAGCACCTTGGAATTCTTGCGCGCCAGATGCCTGGCGCCGATGGCGGTGACGGCGCCGGTTCGCATGTCGGTGATGACGGTGGCGTCGAGGATGGCGCGCGGCGCGCCGGTGCGCGGGTCGAACAGGTTGAGGATGCCGAATTCGGAAGGCAGGCCATGCAGGTAATTGTCGACATAGTCGCCGACGATCTTGACGCCGGCCGTGTCGAGCGGCGCGACGTAGCCGCGCAACACGTTGAAATGGCCGTGGAAGGACGGGTCCGGCTCGAGATGGACGCGCGGTTCGATCACCGTCTGGCCCTTGCCTTGCGCCACCAGGCCAGCCTCGACGGCGGCGATGATTTCGCCATCGGTCATGGCAAGGGCATCGATATCGAGGGCATTGAGGTAGTCGATGTAGATGGGCTTCATGTTACGCGTATACTCTCCTCGACGGCCCCATCCATTCCATAGCAGGCCATGGCGGCACACGAAAGTTTGTTGCGACGTCTCTGGACGTCGCCGGGGAGATGCTGTTCAAACCGGTTCCGTCATGACTGCCATTCCCGAGATCGCAACCTTGTCCGAAACGGCCACCCATGCGCGGCGCGTGGCGTTGATCGTCGCCATCGCCTTTTTCATGCAGTTGCTGGATTCGACGATCATCTCGACATCGCTGCCGCAGATGGGCGCCTCCTTCGGCGTGTCGCCGGTGGCGATGAGCATCGGCATCACCGTTTACATGCTGACCATGGCGGTGTTCGTGCCGCTGTCGGGCTGGCTCGCCGACCGGTTCGGGGCGCGCAACATCTTCCTGCTGGCGATCGTCCTGTTCACCCTGGCTTCGCTCGCCTGCGGCCTCTCGCAAACCCTGACCCAGTTCGTCGCCGCACGTGTCGTGCAAGGGCTCGGCAGCGCGCTGATGACGCCGGTTGGGCGCATTCTCGTCCTGCGCAATGCGCCGAAATCCGAACTGCTCAACGCCACGGCGCTGATCACCTGGCCAGCACTGTTTGCGCCGGTGGTCGGGCCGGTGCTCGGCGGCTTCATCACCACCTATCTGTCCTGGCACTGGAATTTCTTCATCAACATCCCGCTCGGCGTGATCGGGCTGGCGCTGGTCGCCCGTTTCATCCCAGGTGACCGCGAGGCCGACCCCAAGCCGCTCGACTGGCCCGGTTTTTTCCTGACATCGGCGGGACTTGCCTTGCTGCTCTACGGTCTCGAGCGTATCGCGCATCCCGAGGACGGCGTGCTGCCGACAGCGCTGCTGATCGTAGCCGGCATCGTCCTCGGCTGGCTGGCGGTGCGCCATCCCAGGCGCG
>NZ_RZPW01001131.1:0-1402 GCF_003998455.1 Mesorhizobium sp. M7A.F.Ca.CA.001.08.2.1
CTCTTGCCCACAGCGGATAGTCGTTATTCGCGTTCGCCGGTGAAATTCAGCAGCAGCTGGAAGATGTTGATGAAGTTCAGATAGAGCGAGAAGGCGCCGAAGACGGCAAGTTTCTGGCGCGATTCCGCGTCGAAATTCTCGGCATACTGTTCCTTGATCGTCTGCGTGTCCCAGGCGGTCAGGCCGATGAACACGGCGATGCCGATCACCGAGATGGCGAACTGCAGCGCGGTCGAGCCGAGGAAGATGTTGACGATGCTGGCGATCACCACGCCGATCAGGCCCATGATCAGGAACGACGAGAACTGGGTCAGGTCGCGCTTTGTCGTGTAGCCGTACAGGCTGGTGGCGCCGAACATGGTGGCTGCGATGAAGAAGGTGCGCGCGATGCTGGTTCCGGTGAACACCAGGAACACGGAGGCGAGCGAGAGGCCCATGACCGCGCAGAAGGCCCAGAACATCGCCTGGGCACTCGCCGCGGACATGGTCTGCATCTTGAACGAGAACAGCATGACGAAGGCGAGCGGTGCCAGCATCACCACCCATTTCAGCGGGCTGGAGAAGATCGGCACGTAGAGCGCCGGCGTCGACGAGATCATGAAGGCGACAAGGCCGGTGACCACCAGGCCGACACCCATGTAGTTGTAGACGCGCAGCATATGCTGGCGCAGGCCCTCGTCGAAGATGGCTCCGGTTTGGGCGCCGGCGCCGACGCGATATCCCAGATTGGGGGTGTTCATTTGCGTTCTCCTTTGTGGATCGATCAGTAGAGCGTCTTGGCGAGCGTCTCTGCGGCGCGGTCGAGGTCGTGGACCTCGCTTCGTCCGACCACCGCATAAGCCACATCGCCGATCTGGAAATAGGCCGATGAAATGTCGCCCGAGGGCGCGATCGTCGGCTTGACGACGTCGAAGGTTCCGGGCCGGATCGCAAACAGCGACACCAGCCCCATGTCTTTCGTCTCGACCGCCATCTCGACGCTCGGACCAAAGCGGGACGGATAGATCTGCACGTCGCGGACCTTCCAATCCTTGGGCAGCGACGGCATGACGATGGCGGTCGCGGCGCGAATCTCGCCGGCGTTGTAATTGGGCGCCTCGGGCTGCGACGGCATGCTCTCGCGCACCAGCGTGGTCCTGTGGGCCCGCACTGCGTCGTCGACATAGGCGGGCGGCTGCGGCGAGGCGACGACCTTGGTCACCGACATTGGCCCGATGATACCGTTCGCCAGCCACCCGGCGGCGACGAAGACAGCAACCACCGCGGCGCGCTGCAGCACACCGAAGATGCGGCCGCGGGCAAGCCCCCTCTCCAGCCGCCGCGCGGCATCGGCGGTCGCGGGCCGTGCCATGCCTTTGGAGCCGGCAAGCGCCACGCGCAGTTCATCGCGGGTCCTGAGATC
>NZ_RZPW01001132.1:0-1389 GCF_003998455.1 Mesorhizobium sp. M7A.F.Ca.CA.001.08.2.1
AAGCGGCGATCCCGAACGGACTGCCGGTCCGCCGCTGACAGTCCAGGCAATGGCAAAGCGAGACCTTGGCCGGCTCTTGCGGGCAGCGGATCTGCAATTGGCCGCAGGTGCAGTGAGCGATCCGGCCAGTCATCATTCTCTCCTGTATCGGGGCGGCTAATCCTAACCCAGCCTTGCGCGCGCCTTCGCCGTCCAGGCGCTGAACAGCCGGTCGGCGACGATGCCGATGAAGGCGATGGCGAGACCGGCGACGATGCCGCGGCCGGAATCGGCTTTGGACAGTGCGATGAACACTTCCTGACCGAGATCGCGGGTGCCGACCATGGCGCAGATTATGATCATTGCCAGCGCCATCAGGATCGTCTGGTTGACGCCCAGCATGATTTCCGGCAGCGCCAGCGGCAGTTGCACGCGAAAGAAGGTCTGGCGCGGCGTGCAGCCCGACACCTTGGCCGCCTCGATCAGCGCCGGCGGCACCTGCCTGATGCCGTGATTGGTGTAGCGGATCGCCGGCACCACGGCGAAGGCGATCGTCGCGATCATCGCGGTGACGTCGCCGACCCGAAACAGCATCACCACCGGGATGATGAAGCAGAAGGATGGCAGCACCTGCAGCGTATCGATGACCGGCGTGACGATCTTCTCGAACCGGTCGCTGCGCGAAGCCATCAGCCCGATCGGGATGCCGATCAGGCAGGCGATGAAGGCCGAAATACCGCAGAGATAGACCGTCGCCATGGTCTTTTCCCACAGGCCGGTGATGGCGCAGAAGGCGGTCAGCGCGGCGACGAGGACGGCGAGACGCAGGCCGGAGAGTTGATAGCCGGCAAGGCCGAGCAGGAAGACAGCGCCGAGCCACGGAAAGCCCTCGCAAAAGGCGCGCAGCGGGTTCAGCAGATTGAGGATGAGCGCCACGCGAAACGCTTCGATCGTGTCGAAGAAATTGATGGTCACCCAGTTCACCGCCGCCTTCCACAGCGGCGCCGTGGTGAAAGTGATCGCTTTCGGCACCACTGCCAAGGCCGGCACGAACAGGCCGAACAGTGTTGTCACGACAAGGATGGCGATGGCCAGCGTCAGGTTGGGGTAGCGCCGCCAGAGGCTCGGGCTTACCTCCTGATGGACATGGCCCTTTGCTTGGCTGTGCGCGATGGCCTGGCTCAGCCGGTCGAGTGCGATGGCGAGTGCCACAATGGCAAGGCCGGCTTCCATCGCCTCGCCGACCTTCAGCGCGCGTAGCGCCAGGAGCACGTCGTAGCCGAGGCCGCCGGCACCGATCATCGAAGCGATGATCACCATGTTCAGCGCCAGCATGATGACCTGGTTGACGCCGACCATCAGTGTCGGCCGCGCCGACGGCAGCAGCACCCGCCACAGTCTGTCTCTTAT
>NZ_RZPW01001133.1:0-1389 GCF_003998455.1 Mesorhizobium sp. M7A.F.Ca.CA.001.08.2.1
GGTCCGGAGCCCTGGGGGGCGGGGGGGGAAGGCCCGCCGCTATCCGACCGCAGCCGCCATCTTCGCCGCGATGTCGCGCAGGACCGCTTCATCGGCCGCCGCCCGTGTCTTCTTCGACGCCACCAGGCAGGCCTGCGAGCGCAGGACGAGGCCATCGCCCAGCACCTTGAGATGATTGGCGCGCAGCGTCGAGCCGGTGGTTGTGATGTCGACGATGACATCGGCCAGCCCCGCCGCCGGCGCGCCTTCGGTGGCGCCGAGGCTCTCGACGATGCGGTAGACCTGGATGCCATGCTTCTGCGAGAAGAATTGCTGGGTCAGCCGCCAGTATTTGGTGGCGATGCGCAACCGCCGGCCATGGCGCTGGCGGAAATCGGCGGCGACGTCGTCGAGGTCGGCCATGCTGTCGACGTCGAGCCAGATGTCCGGCACGGCCACCACGACATCGGCATGGCCAAAACCGAGACGGGCGACGATTTCGGCGCGGCTCTCCCAGTCGGCAAGGTTTTCACGCACCAGGTCCTCGCCGGTGATGCCGAGATCGACTGCGCCCTGGCCGATCTCGCCTGATATTTCGGAAGCCGACAGGAACACCACTTCGACATCGTCCAGGCCCTCGACGCGGGCGTGGTATTTGCGCTCGTCGCCGGGCAGGCTGACGGCCAACCCGGCTTTGGCCAGCACGTCCAGCGCCTGCTCTTTCAGGCGGCCTTTCGACGGGATCGCCAGCGTGATCATGGCGCCGTCTCCCGCAATGCCTCGATGCGGTCGAGCCAGACCGAAAAGCCGACGCCGGGGATCGGCGTCTTGGCGCCAAGCAAGGTCAGCAGCCGGTCATAGCGGCCGCCGCCGACCAACGGCCGGTCGCCATTGTCGGCCGCGATTTCGAAAACCAGGCCGGTGTAGTAGTCGAGCGGGCGGCCGAAGGCGGCGTCGTAGCGGATTTTATCGGCCGGCAAGCCATGCGCTTCGATCGCCTTGGCGCGGGCAGCGAACTTTTCCAGCGCGACATCGAGCGACAGACCGGCGTCGGTGGCGAAGGTCTCCAGCGCCTGGGCCGCGCGATCTAGCGGAACGTCGATCGCCAGAAAATCCTTCAGCGCGGAAAACGCCTCGCTCGACAGCCGAACGCTGCGCAATTCGGCTTTCTCGATCAGCCGCCGGGCAATGTCGGATGGCGAGCGTCCGGCGGACGCCGACAGGCCGGCCTCTTCCATGCCGCTGGCGATATGGGCGGAAAGACCGTCCAGATCACCGTCGAGGACCAGAGCGGCGACCGGACCTGAGAGCTGGCTGTTGCGCGGCGGGTTGGCGAGATCGGCGAGTGCCGCCTCAAGCATCGGCGCCGAGCCGAACGCGCGGGCAAGACGCATGCGCCAGCCGCGCGGC
>NZ_RZPW01001134.1:0-1378 GCF_003998455.1 Mesorhizobium sp. M7A.F.Ca.CA.001.08.2.1
GCAATTGCGCAAGGCGCTCGCGCGGCAGAAGCTTGCCGCGCGAGACATGGCGCTCACGCGCTTCCTCCGAACCGCCGAGCTCGACGGTGGCAGCCTTCTCCGCAATGTCGGCGACCAGCGCCCGCATGCGCTCGGCATTGGCACGGAAGGTTTCGGAGGAGGGGGAGATCTGGGTTTGCAACGTGGCCATACCTACACCCCCTCCGCCATGATCTCGCGGCCGATCAGCCAGCGGCGGATTTCGCTGGGGCCGGCGCCGATCTCGTAGAGCTTGGCGTCGCGCAACAGGCGGCCGGTTGGATAGTCGTTGATGTAGCCGTTGCCGCCAAGCAGCTGAATGGCGTCGAGCGCCATCAGCGTCGCCTTCTCGGCGGCAAACAGCACGCAGCCGGCGGCATCTTTTCGCGTCGTCTGGCCACGATCGCAGGCGGCGGCGACGGCATAGACATAGGCGCGCGCGGCATTCAGCGTCGTGTACATGTCGGCCAGCTTGCCCTGCACCAGTTGGAACTCGCCGATCGCCTGTCCGAACTGCTTGCGCTCATGCACATAGGGGATTGCCACGTCGAGGCACGCCGCCATCAGGCCGATCGGGCCGCCGGCAAGCACCGTGCGCTCATAGTCTAGGCCAGACATCAGCACTTCGACGCCGCGCCCTTCCTCATGCAGCACGTTGTCGAAGGGCACCTCGACATCCCTAAACACCAGCTCGCCGGTGTTGGAGCCGCGCATGCCGAGCTTGTCGAGCTTTTGCGCCACGGAAAATCCGGCAAAAGCCTTCTCGACGATGAAGGCGGTGATGCCGCGCGATTTCTGGTCCGGATCGGTCTTGGCATAGACCACCAGCGTCTCGGCGTCCGGCCCGTTGGTGATCCACATCTTGGTGCCGTTGAGCACGTAGCGATCATTGCGCTTTTCGGCGCGCAGCTTCAGCGAGACGACGTCCGAGCCGGCGCCGGATTCCGACATCGCCAGCGCGCCGACTCGCTCGCCCGAGCACAGTGGCGGCAGGAATTTTTCCTTCTGCGCCGGCGTCGCCCAGCGGTTGATCTGGTTGACGCAGAGGTTGGAGTGGGCACCGTAGGAGAGGCCGACCGAGGCCGAAGCGCGCGAAATCTCCTCGACGGCGATCACATGGGCGAGATAGCCCATGCCGCTGCCGCCGAAATCGGGGTCGGCGGTGATGCCGAGCAGGCCGAGCGCACCGAGTTCGCCCCACAGATGCACCGGGAATTCATTCGAGCGATCGATGTCGGCGGCGATCGGCGCGATCCGGTCCTGGGCAAAGCGCCGCACCATGTCGCGCAGCGCCTCGATCTCCTCGTCATGCCCGAAGCTGAGCGTGTTGGTGTACATTTTTCTCCTCCCTGCGCATGAC
>NZ_RZPW01001135.1:0-1377 GCF_003998455.1 Mesorhizobium sp. M7A.F.Ca.CA.001.08.2.1
CTCGAGAGGCCAACCCTGGTGCGCGCGCCGGACCCGGATGCGAACGCCGCTGGGGCAGACAAGATCGCGCCAGCGAGCGCGGATACCGCCTCCGGCGAGCCAGCCCGGGAACAGACACTCGGCATCGCGGCCGAGAATGCACGGCGCAGGCTGCGCTCGATGATGCGCACCGGCGACGAGAAGACAGCGACCGCCGAGCCTTTCAAGGGCGCCGACACCTATATGAAATTGCGCGAGACAGCGCTGACGGGAAACGCCGCGTTCTTCCAGACCGCGCTCGCCGATGCACTCGACATCGATTTCGAGATCGCGCGGTCGCTCACCGCCAACCAGAATTATGCCTCGCTGCTTGTCGCCTTGCGCTCGCTCGACCTCAGCGAAGACAGGGCCTTCCTGGTCACGGTTGCCGTCTATCCCAGCCAGTTCCCGCACCCGCAGGCTATCCGGACTTTCCTCGACCGCTACCGGCTGCTGCATCGCGAGGCGGCCCAGGACAAGATGCGGTCGTGGAGAGCGGAAATCCTTTCAAGGGTGGTTCGCGGCGCAGCACCTGCCAACAGCGATACACGCACCGCTTCGAACAGCGACGATGCGGCGGCTTCTTCCGGCCTCAGGGCGTCTTCACGGAAATAAGCTCCTCGACGGGCACGGCACCGGCCTCGATTTCGACCACCCAGATGTCGGGATCGAATTTTTTCTCCCGTTCCAGCCTGGCTTCGAGCACCGCGGGATCGTCACCAGCTCCGAGCAGAGTGAAAAACCGGTCGTCGGGCTTGGCCGAATCATAGCTTGTCTGCGGCGCCGGCCCGAACAGGGCAACCTCACCCAGCCTGCCCCGCGCCAGCACGAACACAGCGCCGGCCTCGGTCGCGCCACGCTTGACCACGGCGGCAAATCCACCGGCGCCGAAAATCCGGCGCAACAGGGCCGAAACCCACAGATCCGATGTGACGCGCATGAGAGAGCTCCCGAAACTGCCGGTTCTCTATCGATATTTCCGCCGCTCGGCGAGCCGTCGTTTCGGCCGTCAGTTGGTCAGGCCGATCTCGCGCATCTTGACGTAGACGATCTCATCGGGCTCGCCGGTCTGCGGCAGCCCGAACAGCGACTGGAATTCCTTGATCGCCGCCTTCGTGCGCGCGCCGACGACACCATCCAGCTGCATGTCGTCATTGCCGAACGCCTTGAGCCCGGCCTGGATCTTGACGATGCGGGCATCGGGCGCTTGCGTCGCGGCATCCGCCTGCCCGGAATTTGTCTGTCCCGAACCTGTCTGCAAAGACACCGGAACGGCGGCCGGCATATCCGGGCGCGGCTGCGGCCTGGGCACGACGGAAGCTGTCTTCGGCGTCGCGCCCAGTTGATCGAGCAGAAGCG
>NZ_RZPW01001136.1:0-1377 GCF_003998455.1 Mesorhizobium sp. M7A.F.Ca.CA.001.08.2.1
GGCTCGTCCGGCTTCATGCGCGATGATTTCTACAACTGGCCCGAACAGATCAAATCGCTGATCGAGACCGAAAAACCCGCCGCCGTGATCGTCATGCTGGGCTCCAACGACCGCCAGTCGATGAAGGTGGGCGACATGCGCGAACAGCCACGCTCCGAGAACTGGACCAAGGAATATGAACGCAGAACCGACGCGCTGGGCAAAGCCATCGCCGCGGCCAAGGTCCCCTTCCTTTGGGTCGGCATGCCGGCGTTCCGGGTGCCGAAGATGACCTCGGATATGCTTGCCTTCAACGACATCTACCATCAGGCCGCAGAAAGCCATGGCGGCGAATTCGTCGATATCTGGGACGGCTTTGTCGACGAGAACGGCGCCTTCGTCACCAGCGGCCCCGACATCAACGGCCAGCCGGTGCGGCTGCGCGCCGATGACGGCATCAATATCTCGAAGGCGGGCAAGCGCAAGCTCGCCTTCTACACCGAAAAACCGCTGCTGAAGATCCTCGGCCTGACCGCGCCGGGAAGCATGATTACACCGTCCGCTCCGGCGGGCGCCCCTGTCGAGACGCCGGCGCCGGCCGCGCCCCCCATCGTCATCGACCGCACCGCGCCGATGCTGCTCAGCGATCCGGCACTCGACGGCGGCTCGGAGCTGCTTGGCGCGGCACCGCCGGCAAAGGCCAATCCGGACCTGCCCGGTGAAAAGCTTGTGGTCGAGGGCAAGGCACCGATTGCATCGCCCGGCCGCGCCGACGATTTCTCCTGGCCGCCGAAGGCCGCAGCCGCGACCGACACCACGACCGCGATCAATCGTTAGTCTCGCAGCGCGGCTCCGAGGCCGGGCTCAGCGCGGGAGAACGCTCGACCCCATCAACGCCTCGTCGATCGCGCGCGCCGCCTGGCGGCCCTCGCGGATCGCCCAGACGACCAGCGACTGGCCACGACGCACGTCGCCGGCCGCATAGAGCCTGTCGACGCTGGTCTTGTAGTCGCGGTCATTGGCCTCGACATTGCGCGAGCGGCGGCTGTCGGTGGCGATCTTCATCTCACCCTCCAATTCCCTCGCCACACCGGCCGCGGCCGGCCCGGCAAAGCCGATGGCGATGAAAGCGAGATCGGCACGAATGACGAATTCGGTACCGGCGATCGGCTTGCGCTTGTCGTCGACCTCGCAGCACTTGACGCCGGTCAGCTGGCCTTCCTCGCCGATGAATTCGAGCGTCGCCACCTGGAATTCGCGCTCGGCGCCTTCGGCCTGCGAGGACGAGGTGCGCATCTTCGTCGCCCAGTAGGGCCAGACCGAAAGCTTGTCTTCCTTCTCCGGCGGCTGTGGGCGGATGTCGAGCTGTGTGACGCGCACCGCGCCCTGGCGGAAGGC
>NZ_RZPW01001137.1:0-1369 GCF_003998455.1 Mesorhizobium sp. M7A.F.Ca.CA.001.08.2.1
GGCTGGATGCCAGCGCGCCACGTGTCGGTGTCTTGATGCGCAGATCGGCGATCTGGCGATCGGCCTGCGTCTTCTCCTGCGTGCTCGAAATCAGCAGATTGTTCGAGATGCGCTTGTAGATCGGCAGGCTGAGGTTGAAGCCGACCGGCAGGTTGAGGCAGAGGCCCTGGTCGCGGCGGCTCTCCGGCGCCAGCGCCATGCCGAGCTTGATCGCGTCATGTTCGGAATTGACCTGTACCTCCTTGCCTTGCCAGAGGATCTGGCCGGCGGATTTGCGGTGGCGGCCGTAGAGCGTGGTGACGAACTCGCTGCGTCCGGCGCCGATCAGCCCATAGAGTCCGACGATCTCGCCGGCGCGGACCGTCATCGAGACATTTTCGAAGCCCTTGCCGGACAGGTTTTTCGCCTCGATGATGGCGGCGCCCGGCGTGAAATGCTCCTTGTGATAGACCTGCTCGATCGAGCGGTTGATCATCATCTTGACCAGTTCGGCATCGTTGGTCTCTGCGATATTGCGGGTGCCGACCAGCGTGCCGTCGCGCAGCACGGATACCCGGTCGGCGAGTTCGAACACTTCCTCCATGCGGTGGCTGATGTAGATGATCGTCACGCCTTCGCCCTTCAGACGGCGGATCAGCGTGAAGAGCTGGTCGGCTTCCTTGCGGGTGAGGTAGGCGGTCGGCTCGTCGAAGATCAGGAATTTGGTGCCGCGCACGGTGGCGCGGGCGGCGGCTATCAGCTGCTGCTGGCCGATGGTCAGGTCGCCGAGCGTGACATGCGCCGGCAGGTCGAAGCCGAGGTCGTCGATGATCGTCTGCGCCTGCCTGACCATGGCGCGCTGCTGCAGGATGCCGAAGCGCGAATTCTCCTCGCCGAGGAACATGTTGGCGGCGACCGTCAGGTGACGGCACAGCACGACTTCCTGGTGCACGGCATTGATGCCGAGCGCCATCGCCTCGTGCGGCGTCGCCAGGGCGGCCGACTGGCCCTCCCAGACAATCTCTCCGGAGGTGCGCGGCATGACGCCGGTCAGAAGCTTGATGAGCGTGGATTTGCCGGCGCCGTTTTCGCCGACGATGGCGTGGATCTCACCGGACTTGAAGGCGAGGTCGACCGGTTTCAGCGCGTGGGTGCCGGGATAGCGCTTCTCCAGCCCACGCAATTCGAGGATAGTCCGCCCCTGTTCCAGAACGGGTGCGGGATGCAGTTCCTGCGCCGTCGAAATCATGACAATCCTCCCAGATTGGCCTCCCGGGTTGGCTTCCCAGGCTGGCCTCACGATTGGCACGCGGCGAGGCAGGGATATGCCTCGAAAACAGCCTGGCTCAGGCGTGCGGATTGCCAAGCCGTTTGTGCGGCAGTTTGTGTC
>NZ_RZPW01001138.1:0-1366 GCF_003998455.1 Mesorhizobium sp. M7A.F.Ca.CA.001.08.2.1
GCCGACATGAGCATCGGCTACAAGGCGATCCGCGAAACCTTCACGACGCAGGTACTGCTGAAGCCCGACGAGAACACCATCGACGTGAAGTACATCGACGGGCCGTTCAAATATTTGAGCAATGTCTGGCGTTTCGAACCCGACGGCGCCGGTTGCGCCGTCCGCTTCTTCATCGACTACGAGTTCAAGAGCCGTATTCTGGGCGCGGTCATGGGAACCATGTTCGATCGCGCCTTCCGCATGTTCGCCGAAGCCTTTGAGAAGCGCGCCGACGTCATCTACGGTACAAAACCGTCTTGAGGCTTGCGCATGCTTTTCTGGATAGCAAGCACCGTTGGACTGGCGATCGCCTATCTCTTCGGTTCCATGCCCACGGGTTATCTGGCGGGGAAGCTGCTCAAGGGCATCGATATCCGGGAGCATGGCTCCAAATCCACCGGGGCAACGAACGTTTTGCGGGTCTTGGGAAAATGGCCTGCGTTGGTGGTGTTGCTGGTGGATGTGCTGAAAGGCGCTGCGGCGATCGTCTTTGCCCGCTGGTTCTATCCCTGGTTCATCACGTTGCCGTTTGTTACGCCATCAATCCCGCTTGACCTGCAAGCCTGGGTGCCTTGGGCTGTTTGCCTGGCCGGAATTGCCGTGTTGCTTGGACATGGCCGTTCGATCTGGTTGAATTTCACAGGTGGCAAATCCGCTGCGACGGGGCTTGGCGTGTTGCTGGCTCTGTCTTGGCCGGTAGGTGTGGGGGCTGCGGCGGCTTTTGGTGCTGTGCTGGCTACGTCTCGGATAGTTTCCCTGAGTTCGATGGTAGCGGCGTTGACCGCGATCGCCCTCATCTGTGGCCTGGAGCAACCGTTGGCCTATCGGTTGCTGGTGATTGCGGGCAGCACCTACGTGGTTGTGCGCCATCGTGCCAACATTCAGCGGCTGCTGGCTGGGACGGAGCCACGCTTGGGGCAAAGCAGCCCGGAATCGAAAACGTAGCCGCAAATCCGGCTTTCGGGTCCGCCCGCCCAACGTTTTATAATCCTATCCGAGTGCTTGCAGGCCCAGTTCCAGCGCTTGCCGGACCGTTTCGCGACGGATGAAATCGCGGCCTTTGTCTGCAAAGAGTTGGTGCTCGGCGACAATCGGTCGGCCGTCCAGCGCAACCCCGAACCAGACCAGGCCGACCGGTTTTTCCGCCGAACCGCCGCCTGGCCCGGCGATCCCGGTAACCGCCAGGGTCAGCCCGGCGCGCGAACGGGTAAGCGCGCCTGTCGCCATCTCGATCGCAGTCTCGCGCGAAACCGCGCCATGCGCATCGAGCGTGGCGGCGGAAACGCCGAGCATGTCCATCTTGGCTTCGTTGGAATAGGTGATGAAG
>NZ_RZPW01001139.1:0-1364 GCF_003998455.1 Mesorhizobium sp. M7A.F.Ca.CA.001.08.2.1
GCTTCGCAAGCGTCAGCGGCGCGAAGCCTGTCCAGCCGCTGATGCCGATAGTGACCGAGGTGGCAGCCATCGCCGGTGCGGACAGGCCGGCGGCAAGTGTCAGAGTTGCGGTAAGAACGGCGATCCTGTTCATGTCGGTTCCCCTTTTGTTTTTGCTGGGGAATTGTCTCACAGACGCCAATCGGCTTGTCAATGAACAGCTTGGTGAGGCAACCGGCAGGCCCGGCTCTGCTGTCGGCCAATGGCTACCACCGCCAGAAATCCATCGTGGCTATCCAAAATGGCCTCAATAATCGTCGCAGGTGCACTCCGCCGACGATATACGGTCATTCCAGTCGCTGCCGCCGAAATCGCGGATCCGGCGCCGGATCTCGATCGAGCGGCCACCCATCCGGGAGTCCTCATAGGCAATGAGTGTGCAACCCCGGCGCACGATCACCGACGACACACGGTCGTTCCAGAACTGGCCGCCGCGAAAGTTCACGGAATCGTCGGGGCCCATACCGATGGACCGACCGCGAAAATTCGCGTGCTCGAACATCATGCAGGCGGGCTCATCATTGTATTGGGCGCTGGCGGCGTCGGCAAAAAGCACGGACGCGACAGCAGTCAGGATGGCTAGACGTTTCATCTGATGTTTCCTCGGTTTTTGCCGCGGCCCCTCCGACTGGATAGCGCGGTCCGGCCAATTTGCCAATGCTTCGGTCGCCTAGCGGCTGTCAAACATCCAGCTGCGGTTGCGCCACATTTTCTCGCCGACCAGGCAGTCGGTGGCGGGCTTGTCCTGCGCCAATACCATCGGCGGATGCGTGGCTTCTTCTGCCGCCCATTGCGGCGAGGCCGGGCCGGCGAGTTCCAGCACCAGCTTGCGACGGATGGCTTCGGGAAACTGCGTCCAGTCGTTGACCGGAATCATGAAGGCTCCGGGTCCGCCGATGACGCAGTCGCTGTAGTAGCGATCGAGATTGCTGACGTCGTAGGCGCCGGAAAAACCGCCTCGCGTCATCAGCGGCAGGCCGTTGATGACGATGCCTTGCTTGATCAGATCGTCGCGGGTCAGGTTGACCGGCGCGCCTTGATTGTTGGGGCCATCGCCCGAAATGTCGATGACCCGCTTCGTGCCCTGGTAGCCGCTTTCGGCGAACAGGTCATTGCCGAACTCCAGCGCTCCGGAGATCGAGGTGCGCCGCGCGCTGTTGGGCGGCTGAGCGGATAGTTGCGCAACCACCCGCTCGGCGTCGGTGCGGCTGGCGATCACCGTCCACGGCACGATGACGCGCTGCCAGTTGGTGCCGGCCCATTCGACATAGGTGACGGCGATCTTGCCATAAGCGCCATCGGCAATGGCCTGCAGCACATTGTCG
>NZ_RZPW01000113.1:0-11362 GCF_003998455.1 Mesorhizobium sp. M7A.F.Ca.CA.001.08.2.1
GTCGAGGAGGTGGTCTGGATGGTGCTCATTGGTCTGTCCCCAGCCGGATGCGCGGATTGAGCACGGAATAGAGGAAGTCGGCGACAAGAGTGGCCACGGCATAGACGATGCCGATGGTGAGGATGCCGGATTCCAGCATCGGGAAATCCTTGCCGCGCGCGGCAGTGAAGATCAGCGAGCCGATGCCCTGGTAGCGAAACAGCGTTTCGATGACGACAAGGCCGCCGATGAGGTAGCCGGTCTGCGTGGCGATAACGGTGATGGTCGGCAGCAGCGCATTGCGCAGCACATGGCGCCAGATCACCGTGCGCCAGGGCAGGCCCTTCAGCACGGCCGTTCGCGTGTAGTCGGAATCGAGCGCTTCGATCATGCCGGAGCGCGCCATGCGGGCGATGTAGCCGAATAGCACCAGGAACAGCGGCAGCGACGGCAGGATCAGGTAGTAGAGCTGCGTGAAGAAGCCGGCGTCGCGCGGCCATGCGGCCGATATCGGCAGCCAGCGCAGCCAGACACCAAAGATCAGGATCAGGATGATGCCGGTGACGAATTCCGGCAGCACCGTCACCGACAGACCGCCGAGGCTGATGATGCGGTCGAGCGGGCGGTTGAGGTTGAGCGCGGCGACGACGCCGCCGAGGATGCCGATCGGTACCACCAGCACGAAGGCGACCGCCGCCAGCTTCATCGAATTGCCGAGCGCATCGATGACGAAAGGCGCGACCGGCGAGCGGAAGATGTAGGACGTGCCCATGTCGCCCTGGACGAAATTAGAGATCCAGCCCCAGTACTGTGCCAGCAGCGGGCGATCGACGCCGAGCGTGTGATTGAGCGCGTCGACCGCGCGCTGGTCGGCGAATGGACCCAATATGGCGCGCCCGACGTTGCCGGGCAGCACCTGGCCGCCCAGGAACACCATGATGCTGAGCAGGAACAGCGTCACCAGCGACAGCGAGACACGCCGGGCAAGGAAGGAGAGAATGGCTAAGACTCCTTGTGGAGCCAGCCCCATGCGGGAGCTGGCTGTTAGAGGATTGGCTTTCCCTTTGAGCATGATCCCGAAAAGTGGGGACCGGTTTTCGGAAAAGGTCATGCTCCAACAAAGAGTTAGTTCAGGCTTTCGATGCCTTGTCGAGGAACAGCTGCGACATGGCGGTCGGCTGTACGCCGGCCACGCCCTTCGCCGTCGCCGTCAGATAGTCGTAGAAATAGCCGAAAATAACAGGCGTTTCCTCGAGCAACAGCTTCTGGATCTTGCCGGCGTCGGCCTTCTGCGCCTCGAGGTCGAGTGCTGCGATGTAGCTGGTCGCCAGCGCGTCATAGTCCTTGTTCTTGAAATGCGCCGCATTCCAGGTGCCTTCGCTCTTCAGCGGTGCCGCAAGATAGACGTTC
This sequence comes from Mesorhizobium sp. M7A.F.Ca.CA.001.08.2.1, assembly GCF_003998455.1. NCBI lineage: Bacteria > Pseudomonadati > Pseudomonadota > Alphaproteobacteria > Hyphomicrobiales > Phyllobacteriaceae > Mesorhizobium > Mesorhizobium sp. M7A.F.Ca.CA.001.08.2.1. Next base: position 1,390 of record NZ_RZPW01000113.1, read on the forward strand.
GGCACGCCGCGGTGGCCGTAGTCGGTGATGCCCATCACCGAATCCAGCCAGTTCGACTTGCCGAACACCGCGTCTCCGTAATAGCCGCTCTGGTCGAGGATGTTGAGGTCGAGCTCGACGCCGATCTCCTTGACCCAGTTCTGGATGAGCTGGGCGTATTCGGGGATTTCCAGGTAGCGTTCGGTGGTCAGGGTTATCTTGAAGCCCTGGCCAAGGCCGGCTGCTTCCATGAGCTGCTTGGCCTGGGCGATATCCTGCTTGCGTTGCGGCACGCTCGTATCGGTCGAAGGATAGACGGCGGCGAACGGGCTGTCATTGCCCAGGGCGGAGCGTCCCTTCATCAGGCCGGCGGCCAGCTTGTCGCGATCGAGGCAGAGCGCAATGGCTCGGCGCACGCGCGCATCCTTCAACGGACCCTCGTCGCAGCGCATGTGCAGCTGCTGATGGGCCGACGACTTCAGGCTGATGATGTCGATGTTCGGATCGTTGAGCAGAGCGACGCCGGCCAGCACCGGCATCTGGTTGATGATGTCGACCTGTCCGCCCTGCAGCGCCAGGATCTGCGGCTGCATGTCGGTGAAGAAGGTGAATTCGGTGCGCTCGGGCAAGGCCTTCGGCCCCCAATAGTCCTCGTTGCGGACGAAGGACGCGCCGACCTTTGCCGTGTATTTCTCAATTCTGAACGGCCCGGTGCCGTCGAAGCTCTTTTCGTAGTCGCCCTTGTAGCTCGCCGGGATGATGACGGCGTTGTAGTTGTCGGACGACAGCATGTAGGGGAAGTTGCCGTTCGGCGCATCGAGGTGGAATTCCACCGTGTAGTCGTCGACCTTCTTTGAAGCGCCTTTCTGCAGGATGCCGGTGAACACCGACAGCGCATTGGACGAGTTGGCCGGGTCGGCAAGGCGGTCGATGCTGGCCACGACGTCGTCGGCCTTCATCTCGCCGCCGCTGTGGAATTTTACGCCCTTGCGCAGCTTGAAGGTCCACACCGTGCCGTTGTCGTTCGGCTTCCAGCTTTCGGCCAAGGCCGGCTGCAGCACCAGATCGGGGCCGTCGACGCAAAGGAATTCGGCAACCTGCTGCATGATCAGCAGGCCGCCGGCGTCCGCAATGCTGACCGGGTCGATCGTCGCCGCCGGCACACTGCTGGCGACGCGGATGGTGGCGCCCGGCGCGCCCTGGGCGCGCGCCAGCGACGGCATGCCGCCAAGGCCGGCGGCCATGCCGATGCGGCCCAGCAGCGGCAGCGACAGGCCGAGCAGGCTGCCGTGACGGACGAAGTCGCGGCGGCTGACACGGCCGTCGACGAGGCCATCGATCAGGTGATTTTCAAGCGGCGTGCGATTGCGCCGGATCAGGTCGAGAATGCTGTGGTTCTTGCTCATGGGTTTTTACCCTTTCCCCTATTTCTTATGGTTGACGAAATTTCGTGGATTGCTCCATTTTCCCGGCACCGGAGGCCTGTCTATCGGAACTTTAGCATGCGGTTTTGTCCGGTCCATCCAGTCGTGGCATGGACGCTCCGGATTGTTGGCTGCACTGCTTCCACCGTCTTTGTCCAACCTTCCCGACCGAAGTCGCGGCGGTTGGCTTCTCGTGTCTGGCCATCGGTCTTGGCCGCTTGCCGTCATCTAGTTCAGCGGCAAACGGCGATAGGTTCCGGGCTTTGCCGGGTCATGATACTTGTTGCACGGTCCTTTCTCGGTAAAGTCTCTGTGACAGGCAGCGAGGTTTTCGCGCGACAAGGTGACGCCGAGACCGGGACCTTCCGGAACGCGCACGACATTGTTTTTCGGCGAAAACGGTCCTTCCTCGGTGACATCCATCGGCAGCATGCGAAACAGCGACTGGTTCGGCTCCCTGATCCAGCCGAGTGCCGCGCACAGATGCAGATAGGCGGCGCTGCCGATGCCGCTGTCGCCGCTGTAGCACCAGAAATCGATCCCGGCATGCTCGCAGGCGCCGACGAAGCGCAACAGCCGGCCGATGCCGCCATGCGTCGTCGGGTTGCCGACGAACGCGTCCGGCACTTTGGTTTCCATGGCGCGCGCAATGTCGATGTTGTGGGTCGAGAACGGGATCGAGCAATGGCGCCGCAACTCGCGCATCTCCTCGATGGTCGCCACCGGATCCTCCCAGTTGCGCACGCCCAATTCTTCCAGCGGGCGCGCCAGCCGCCGCGCGGTGCTGAGCGAATAGGCCTGGTTGGAATCGATACGGATCATCGCATCGTCGCCGAGTTTTCTGCGGATCAGCTCGACCATCCTGAGCGAGATTTTCGGATCTTCGGTCGAGAACTTGCCTTCGAAGAAAGTCGTTCCATGCGTCTCGTGCAATTCGACGCAATAGTCGGCGACTTCCTCGGGCGCCGTCTCGCCCGTCACCTTTGGCCCATCACCGCGCAGCGAAAAATAGTCGGTGAACGGGATATCCTTGCGTACGGCGCCGCCGAGCAACTGGTAGAGCGGCTGGTTCCACGCCTTGCCGCGCAGGTCCCACAAAGCCATCTCGATGGCGCCGAAAGCCATGATGCGTGTGCGGTCGTTGATCGACTGCACGCCGGTCCAAAAGGGCAGGCAGACATGCTCGGCGCCGGCGATGTCGAAGGCATCGCGCCCGACCAGCCGCGGCGCCAGGACATCATTGATGATCGCGGCCGCCGCTGGCGTCGGCGCTTCGCCGAGGCCGACCAGGCCATCCTCGGTCTCGACTTCGACGACGGTCGGTGAAAATCCGTCGAGTTCGCCGAACACCCAGGCGTAGGGCGCTTCGAGGCGCAAATTGATCGGCGTGGCTTTGATGCTGCGGATTTTCATCTCAGCGCCCGACCTCGAAGAACGGCGCGCCGAGCAGATCGGGAACGACGTCTATGCCGAGACCCGGCCCGTCTGGAATGCCCATGCGGCTGCCCGTGACCGGTGGCATGTTCGATGCCGTGCGCACCGTCACCCATTCATGGAAGGCGATGGCGTGCAGCCGGCGCTCTTCCGGCGTCGACAGCGACAGATGCGCCATCGCCGCGGTGTCGATCTCGGCGCCGCCCGTGTCCTCGACCGTGATCATGAAGCCGAGGTCGACGGCAATGTCGCGGATCTGGCGTGTCTTCGTCACGCCGCCAAGGCGCGAGATCTTCAGCGTCAGCCCGTCGGCCGCGCCCAGGCGATGAATTTCCAGCATCGCCTCGAGCGAGGTGACGGATTCGTCGAGCACCATCGGCTTGTCGAGCATGCGGCGCACCGACATGTTTTCATCGATCGTGGTGCAGGGCTGCTCGAACGTGTAGTCGATGGCGCGCGTGGCATCGGCGAATTGGCGCGCCTGATAGGGAGTCCAGCCGGCATTGGCGTCGCAGAAGATGACCGTGCCTTTCGGCACCGAGGAGGCAACCGCGATGACGCGTTCGATGTCGTCATGGACATTGCCGCCGACCTTGACCTGCAGCCGGTGGAAGCCGTCCTTGACGATGCGCTTGGCCAGCGCGGCCATGGCGTCGACGCTCCCGTGCGTGACGACCTTGTAGAGTTCCGCGGTGTCGCTTTCCTTGCCGCCGAGCAGCGTGACCAGCGGCACGTCGGCTGCGCGCGCCGCCAGATCCCAGCAGGCCATGTCGAGCGCCGACTTGATGTAGGGATGGCCCTTGAACACCGTGTCCATCAGCCGCCCGATGCTGGCCAGCCCGCGCGGATCGCGGCCGATCAGATGCGGCGCGATCTCGACCACGCCGGCGCGAACGCCGGCGGGGAAGGCGGCTGAGTAAAAATTGCCGAGCGGCGCCATCTCGCCCCAGCCGGTGATGCCGCTGTCTGATGTCATGGACACGATCACCGCGTCGAAGGCGTCGGCCTCGCGCCCCTTCGACATGCGGTATGGCCCGTCCACGAAGGGCTGCATGACGTGGTAGGCCTTGATGGTCTCGATCTGCACGTGTCTTGTCCGCTGTCTATGGTGTTGGGAACGGGTCAGGCGCCCCTCGATGGGCGTTGTTCGAGGCCGCGGGCGTAGGCAAGCAACTCCTCGAAGTCGAGATCGATATGCTCCCTGGCATGGCGCTGGGCCGCACGCATGTCCTTGCCCTTCAGCAACCGCACATAGGTTTCGTGAACGTCTTCGGCCGGCACCGGCTCGTTGCGGGCATGCTGGTGGAGCGCGAAATACATCTGCAGCCGGCTGGTCAGCCGCTGCCAGGTTTCCAGCAGCACCGAATTGTCGGCCCATTCGTAGATCAGGCCATGCAGTTGCAGCGCGGTTTCGATCTGGCGTGTCGTGTCCAATGCGCGGGTCGCCTGCTTCACGGCTTCGTGGCGCCGGTCGAGCTCGTCGAAGAAGCGCTGGTCACGCAGCGGCCACGCCCGCTCGATGGCCAGCTCGTCCATCACCTTGTTGAACGAATAGGCATCGTCGATGTCCTTGGCTGTGACCTCGATGACGAAGGTGCCGGCATAGGGGATGCTGGTCAGGATCCCTTCCTGGACCAGCTCGCGCATCGCCTCGCGCAGCGGCGCGCGGCTGACCCGCATCTGTTCGGAGATACGGAGCTCGTTGAGCTTCTGGCCGGGCGCGAGCTGGCCGGTCAGGATCGCGCGCCGCAACAGCGCAACGATCTCGGCGCGTCGCGTCGTATCCGCGATCGGACTGAAATCCGCTTTCGCCATTCGGCCACTCCCAGGAAACCGAAAGCAAGACAAGCAGATTGTCGACAATCTAACAAGAGGCTATCTCAATTGATTGGCCAACGCTGCTGAGACCGTTTCGAAATTCCCTCTGGCGAGTCATATGGAGCCGCTGTGGAACGGTTGCCGCCGCTGAATGCGATCAAGACTTTTGAAGTTGCCGCCCGTGCCGGCAGCTTCACTCTGGCCGCCTCTGAACTCGGCGTGTCCTCTGCAGCGGTCAGCCAGCAGATACGCAATCTCGAAACCTGGTTCGGCAAGCAGCTGTTCGTGCAGCGGCAACCGCATCGCGCTCACCGACGCCGATCGCCTCGGCAAGGCTCGGCCTGGGCATCGCGCTTGGCCAGCGGGTCATGGCGCGCGCCGATCTGGAGGCCGGTCGGCTGATTGCGCTCTCCTCCGTCTCGGTGCGCCTCGGGCACCCCTATTGTGCATTCATGCCGCCGGCCAAGGTCGACCGGGCCGATGTTGCCGGTCTGGTGGAACTGCTCAGTCGAGCGGCGCCCGCGACCTGTGGGAAGGCCGGGGCGCCGCGCTGAAGCCGGATCCTGACGGGGGTGTTCAGGTGGCCGGCTTTTCCGGTATCGGCGATACGGGCGCTCCGGGGCCGATCTTCTGCAGATTGCCCGTAATCACCTGGTCGCCCTCGGCGACGCCGCTGAGGATGGCGACCTGATCGCCGCTCGTCGGTCCGAGCGAAACCAGCCGCTGGTCGACCGTGTTGCCCTTGCCGACGACATAGAGATATTTGCCGAGCTGGCTTGAGCCTAGCGCCGTCTGGGGCACCATCAGCGCATCGGCCTGCTCTCTCACATGCAGCCGGACACGGACATACTGGCCCGGCAGCAGCGTAAACTTGCCATTGCCGATCGTCGCGCGCGCCGTGATCGTGCCGGTCGAGCGGTCGACCGAATTGTCGATGAAGGTAAGCTCGCCCTTCTGGCTTGCCTCGGTCTGGCCGGGGAGCAGGACATCCACTTCGATCGGGCCGTTCGCACGGGCTTGCTCGATCTCGGTCAGATCCGTCTCGCTCGGGTTGAAGGTGACGTAGATCGGGTCGAGCTGCACCAGCGTGTTGAGCACGGTGCCGGCGACGCTGACCAGCGTTCCGACCGAGGCCTGGTTGCGGCCAAGGCGCCCGGCAAACGGCGCCCGGATTTCAGCGTAGCTCAGATTGAGCTCTGCCGTGCGGACCGCCGCCTGGTTCAGCGCCAGCGATGCCTGCGCTTCGCGCAAGGTGCTGGTGCGCTGGTCGAAGCCGTCCTTGGCGAGGTAGCCGCTCTTGGCGAGCTCGGTGCCGCGACCAAGATTCGAGCGGGCATAGTCGAGCGTCGCCGTGTCGCGCTGCACTTGGGCCTTGGCCTGGTCGAGCGCCGCCTGGAAGTCGTCAGGCGAGATCTTGTAGAGAAGATCGCCTTGCCGGACGTCGACGCCGTCGGCTGCGGTCTGCTCCTGCAGATAGCCGGGAATCCTCGCCTGTAAGGTGATGCTGCGGATCGGCTCTGTCCGCGCGGCATAGTCGAGGTAGATCGGGATCGTCTTCTTGACGACGCTGACCACCGGCACCGGCATGACGAACGCCGCCGGGGCGGGCGCCGCACCTGCCGTGCCGGCATTGAGGCTGAGATTGCCCATATCGAGCAGGTGGACGCTGGCCACCGAGATCGCACCCAGCGCGACAGCCGTTCCCAACGCGATTTTCCATTTACGCATGATCAGTCTCCAATCTTATTCGGCTGCTTCCGCCAGGGGCGGTAAAGCGTGCTCAGCAGTTGGTTCATTGTCTTGAGAGGTGGGCTCGTCTTTGCCGCGGCGTTCACGCAGCTGTTCGATGACCGCGTAGAACACCGGCACGAACACCAGCGACAGGATGGTCGCCGCGACCATGCCGCCGAACACGGTGGTGCCGATCGACTGCCGGCTTGCCGCACCGGCGCCGGTCGCAAACATCAGCGGCAGCACGCCGAGGATGAAGGCGAAGGCCGTCATCAGGATCGGCCGCAGCCTGAGCCGTGCCGCCTCCATCGCCGCGTCGACGATGCTGAGGCCTTCCTCGCGCCGTCGCCTTGCGAATTCGACGATCAGGATCGCATTCTTGGCCGCCAGGCCGATCAGCATGACGAAGCCGATCTGCGAGTAGACGTCGATCTGCATGCCACGCAGCAACAACGCTGCGAAGGCGCCGAACAGGGCCAGTGGCACCGCCAACAGCACCATGAACGGCATCGCCCAGCTCTCATACTGCATCGCCAGGATCAGGAAGACGAAGACAATGGCGAGGCCGAAGACGACGGACGCGATCGATCCTGCCTTGAGCTCCTGGAAGGTGATGCCGGTCCATTCGAAACCGAAATCCCTTGGCAGCGCGGTTGCAGCGGCCCGTTCCATGGCGGCAACCGCCTGGCCGGAGGAAAAGCCCGGTGCGGCGCCGCCATTGATCGAGGCCGAGGCATTGTTGTTGTAGTGCGGCACGGTCTCCGGGCCGACGAAGGGCACGAGTTTGCCCAGCGTCGAGAGCGGCACCATGCCGCCGGAGGCATTGCGCACATAGAGCCGCGAAATGTCGGCGGCACCCGCACGTGCATCCTTGTCGGCCTGGATGGTCACCCGGAAGGTGCGGCCAAACAGGTTGAAGTCGTTGACGTAGAGCGAGCCGAGATAGATCTGCAGCGTGTTGAAGACATCGGGCAGGTTGAGGCCGAGCAGTTTGGCCTTGCTGCGGTCGAGGTCGTAGTTGAACTGTGGCGTCGAGGTCGAGAACGGCGAGAACAGCTGCTGCGGGTTGATTTCCGGCTGCTTGCGCGCCTCGGCGATCACGGCTTGCGTCGCATCGTTGAGGGCTGAACTGCCGCGGCCGGTCAGATCCTCGACGACGAATTCGAAGCCGCCCGTCGTGCCGATACCGGGGATCGACGGCGGATCGAAGCTCAGCGCAAAGGCCTCCGGGATCTGCATCAGCTTGCCGCGCACATCGGCGACGAGCTTCGATGCGCTCTGGTCGGGGCCCCGCTCCTCCCATGGCTTCAGGATGGCGAATTCGACCGCCGAATTCGATTGCGCGGCACTGGTCAGGAAGTTCAGGCCGCTGATCGAGCCGACGATGTCGACGCCGGGCGTCGCCTGCAGGATGTCACGCGCCTTCTGCGCCACCGCGTCGGTGCGTTCCAGCGACGCGCCGTCGGGCAACTGGATGACGACGAAGAAATAGCCCTGGTCCTCGACCGGAAGGAAGGTCGAGGGCAGCCGCTGCCAGACGAAGTAGGTGGCGACCAGCCCCGCCGCGAACAGGCCGAGCATGATCCAGCGCAAGCGGATGAGGATGCGCACACCATTGGCATAGGCGTGCGACAGCCTGTCGAAGCCGGTGTTGAACCAGCGGAACGGGGCGAACTGCGTTTCGCCGCGATGCCGCAGGAAGGCGGCACTGAGCGCGGGGCTCAGCGTCAGCGAGTTGAAGGCGGAGATGCCGACGGAGATCGCCACCGTCAGTGCGAACTGGTTGTAGAGCTTGCCGGAGACGCCGGGAATGAAGGCGACCGGCACGAACACCGCCATCAGCACCGCGGTGGTGGCGATGATCGGGCCGGTGACCTCGGTCATTGCGGCCTTGGTCGCCGCAAGCGGTTTGAGCCCGGCCTCCAGCTGTCGTTCGACATTCTCGACCACGACGATGGCGTCGTCGACGACGAGGCCGATCGCCAGCACCATGCCGAGCAGGGACAGCATGTTGAGCGAGAAGCCGAGCATCTCCATGACGACCAGCGTCGCCACCAGCGACACCGGAATGGCGATGGTCGGGATGATCGTCGTGCGCCAGCTTTGCAGGAAGAGGAACACCACGGCGACGACCAGCACCAGCGCTTCGCCGAGCGTGATCAGCACGTCATGCATCGACGCCGAGACGAAACGGGTGGTGTCGTAGTGCATCGCATAGGACACGCCCTTCGGGAAACGGCCCGACAGCTCCTGCATCTTGTCCTTGACGCGCTGCTGCAGATCGAGCGCGTTGGAGCCGGGCATCTGGTAAACGGCAAGCACCACGGTCGGGTCTTTACCGAAGAAGGCAGACGACGAATATTGCAGCGCGCCGAGTTCGATGCGGGCGACGTCGCGCAGCCTGACCAGCGAGCCGGTATCGGTGTTGGCGCGCACGACGATGTCGCCGAATTCCTTGGGATCGCTCAAGCGGCCGACGGCGTTGACCTGCATCTCGAAGGCGGTGCCGGCGGGTGCCGGCGACTGGCCGATCTTGCCGGCCGCCACCTGGACGTTCTGTTCGGCGATGGCGTTTTGCACATCGACGGCGGTGATGCCGAGATTGGCGAGCTTGTCGGGATCGAGCCAGACGCGCATCGAATAGCGCCGCTCGCCGAAGATCTGCACGTCGCCGACGCCGGGCAGCCGCTTCAGCGGGTCGACCACCTGCAGATAGGCAAGGTTGCTCAGCGCCACCGGATCGACCGAACTGTCGGGCGAAGTCAGGTTGACGATCAGGACGAAGTTCGGATTCTGCTTCTTGATCGTCACGCCGCCCTGGTTGACGATCGCCGGCAGCGACGAGGCGGCCTGCGAGACGCGGTTCTGCACGTCGACGGCGGCGGTGCTCAGCGAATAGCCGACATCGAAGGTGATGGTGATGGTCGAGGAGCCGTCATTGGAACTCGTCGACGACATGTAGGTCATGCCCTGCACGCCGTTGATCTGCTGCTCCAGCGGCGTCGTCACCGTGTCGGCCACCACTTGTGCGCTGGCGCCCGGATAATGGGCGCTGACCACGACCTGCGGCGGCGTGATGTCGGGAAACTGCGAGACGGGCAGCAGGAAATAACAAATCGACCCGGCGAGCACCATGATGATGGCGATCGCCGAGGCGAAGATCGGACGGTGAATGAAAAAGTTTACCACGACACGCACGCCTCTCCGGCTGCTGTTGCCCGCCCGAAGGCGCTGGCAACCCTGGACAGCCTTTGGCCGCGCTTGTCACCGAGGCCGTCCCGCGAACGCAGCAACGGCACCTCGCCACGCTGCGTATCGGCGAGCGAGCGCAACATCGTCTCGAAGGCGCGCGGGTCGACGCCATCGGCTTTCATGACCAGCCGGATCATCGGATCCCGGACGGCTTCATCTATGGTAAGATCGCGGCGCTGCGGCATGGCCGGCTCCTTGTCTGTCGATTCGCAGCCCGTGCTCGCGAACCGTTTTCATCTCTTCACCGGCCGAGGCCGCATGATTGGCAGTTTCTCGCCCCTCTCGTCTGGCAGGGCCGTTCACGGCCTTGTTATTGACGGTGGACGATATAGGTG
>NZ_RZPW01001140.1:0-1363 GCF_003998455.1 Mesorhizobium sp. M7A.F.Ca.CA.001.08.2.1
GGCGGGCAGCCATATAGTGGAACTCGAAGCGCGCGACCTGGAAGCCGGCTTCGGCCAGCGCCTTGGCGGTGGCGGTCATCGAGGGAGAATCCATCGACGCGCCGGCGCCATGGGCGAGCAGGATGGTGACCGGGGCACTGTCGGGACCGTCGAAGAGAAAGGTGGTCATGGAGCGGTCTCGCTGGAGAGGTCGAGTTCCGTCACACTCCCCTCTGTCCTGCCGGACATCTCCCCCGCAAGCGGGGAGATTGCGCGCTCAACCGCTTTCGCCAATCTCCCACTTTGCAAGCAGGAACGGGACGCCCAAGCTGCCGATCTCCCCCCTTGCGGGGGAGATGGCCGGCAGGCCAGAGGGGGGTGTTCAAGCGCCAGCATCCCTCACCCCGCCGTACGCGCCAACTGCAGATCCACGAACTGCACGCCCTTGGCCGCCACCCGCGACCACTCGGACTCCGCATCGAGTTCGAGATAGCGCACCCACAGCCGCCGCGCCTCCGGCAGATCGCCGGCGTCGAATTCGAGCCGGGCGAGGTTGAACACCGGATCGGCATAGTTTTTGTCGAGCGCGATCGCTTTCTGCAGGTGCCTCCGCGCCGAGGCCTCGCGGCCCTGCTCGCTCATCAGCCCAGCGAGGTTGAACCAGGCCTCGACGAAGGCCGGATCGAGTTTTATCGCATTGATATAATCGTGCGCGGCGTCCGCCGCGTGGCCGCCGGCGCGCAGGCAGTTGGCGCGGTTGAAGGCGGCAATCGCATCGCTCGGATCGATGGCGAGACAGCGCTGGTAGAGTGCGGCTGCCCCATCATGGTCGCCACCCTCCTCCGCCGCTTCGGCCTCGGCAAACAACTCTTCCAGTGTGTCGTCGCCTGCCGAACCGGCGCTGCCCAAATCGAACAGAAGCTGTCCGTCGAGTTCGCTCTGGCCGCCTTCGAGATAGATCGCATCGGCGCGCCCATGCTGCGAGCCGACATTGAGCGACTTGGCGGTCAGCGACGCCACCGGGCCGGAGCGGTGGACGGAGCGCGCGATCGCCCCCCATGTCGCGCCGCCGGCGACGAGCCCGGCATATTTGCGCGCCAGGATCAGGTCGCGGAAGGAATAGGGTTCTGCGTCATGCTCGAACGCATCGAACAGTGACAACAAATCGAGCTCGACGCCGGATAGCCGCGACTGATCGATCAGCGATTGCCGCGACAGCGAAGACGCTTCCGGTGTCTTCATCAGTCCGAGAAGGCGCAGGAACCCGTTCTCGCTGAGGAGCTTGTGCCCGGCCGCGCGCTCGGCGGCGACACGGCGCTCGATCTCGGCATCGCCGTTCCTGGAGAGCCCGGCCTTAGCGAGCAGCGTGCGGCCGCACACGACA
>NZ_RZPW01001141.1:0-1359 GCF_003998455.1 Mesorhizobium sp. M7A.F.Ca.CA.001.08.2.1
CTTCTGTCCTGTTTTACCCGCAAGCTGCTAGAATGGCGGAGTACCGATCAACGATCGACGGCGATCTCGGATGCACATCAGTCTGGAAATCAACAATGTCGACGCCTTGCCCGCTGGTACCTCGACCAGCTACGCGGCGCGTGATCGCGGCTTCGAAATCGGACGCGATGCTTGCGACTGGACCTTGCCGGATCCCGACAAGTTCATCTCGGGCCGCCACTGCGAGGTTCGCTACGAGGCGGGCGCGTTCTGGCTGCACGACATCTCGCGCAATGGGACTTTCATCAACGGATCGAGCCAGCGCATGACCGGGCCACACCGGCTTGGCCATGGCGACCGGATACTGATCGGCCGTTATGTCATCTTGGTATCGATCGACGAAGAGCGCGCCACGGCGGGCTACCCCAGCTACAAATCCGAGCAGCGAGACATGCCGCCCGCGACAGGCCGACCGCTGGAATTCAAAGATGCACCTTTCTTCGATCCCGCGCAGCAACGGCCCGGGCAGCGCATTCCGCCGCACTCCCCACCCCTGCCTTCGACCAGAGACGAGGTCTTGCGGGAGATCGCGATCGGAGCCGGCATTTCGCCGGAATTGCTTCAATTACGCGACCCGCATGAAGTTGCCGCCGAAATCGGCACGGTCCTGCGGGTGGTGGTCGAGGAACTGACGTTGCTGCTGAAAGCACGTGCGGCCGCGAAAATGCTGGCCAAGAGCACACAACGAACGATGATCAGCGCCGCCGACAACAATCCGCTGAAGTTCGTTCCAGGAACCGACGACATCCTCGAAATCATGTTCGCCCGTCGCAGGGCCGGCTATCTTGATGCCAGGCGCAGTATCGAGGACGCATTCCGCGATCTGAAGACGCACGAATTCGCCACCTATGCCGCCATGCAAGCTGCGCTCTCCCGACTGCTTGACGACCTGTCGCCCGAGGCGATCGGCAGGAAACTCCCGCCTACGTCGTTCACATCGAAGAAGGGGCAGGCCTGGGACGCCTATGTCGCGACATGGCGGACCATGGAGGAGGCACATGAAAACGGCATGCTGGACATCTTCCTGGCGTATTTCAGCGAGGCCTACGCCAAAGCCGACAAGCAAAAATAGGCGATCCAGGAAACGCCTGGCAGGCCAATCAGAAAAGTCCTCCGACGCCCGGCATCCGGTTCCAATAAACAATTTCTGAGATTACAATCGCATACGACAGTTCGCCAAGCGGGTAAGACTCATTGACCTGGGGGTCTGCGGCAATGTCATGCTACGGCGGGACAGGATTTTTTGGCCCATCCTTCTGCGGACACTGCCGCGGCCGACCGGGGGTGCGGGCCCCTTAACCGACCAGAAAACGGCTTGCG
>NZ_RZPW01001142.1:0-1358 GCF_003998455.1 Mesorhizobium sp. M7A.F.Ca.CA.001.08.2.1
ACGCTGCCCACCGATCCCGCCGAAAACCTCGCCGCCCTTATCCGTTGCGCTTCGGTGACGCCCGCTGAGGGCGGTGCGCTGACCGCGCTGGAGACGATGCTCAAACCGCTCGGCTTCCTGGTCGATCGGCCGGTGTTTTCCGAAGACGGCACGCCCGATATCGAAAACCTCTATGCAAGGCGTTCCGGCAATGGGCCGCATCTGATGTTCGCCGGCCACACCGACGTGGTGCCGGTCGGCGACGAAGCCGCCTGGACGCATCCGCCCTTCGCCGCCGAGATCGCCAATGGCGAGATGTATGGCCGCGGCGCCGTCGACATGAAGGGCGGCATCGCCTGTTTCATCGCCGCCGTGGCGCGCCATGTCGAGGCCAATGGCGGTCCGAAAGGCTCGGTCTCGCTGCTGATCACCGGCGACGAGGAAGGCCCCGCGATCAACGGCACGGTCAAGCTGCTCGAATGGGCGGCTTCCAGGGGCGAGAAATGGGATGCCTCTGTCGTCGGCGAGCCGACCAACCCGGATGCGCTGGGCGACATGATCAAGGTCGGCCGCCGCGGCTCGATGTCCGGCGCCGTCACCGTCAATGGCCGCCAGGGCCATGTCGCCTATCCCTTGCTTGCCGACAATCCGGTGCGCGGGCTGATGAGCCTGGTCGATGCCTTGCTGCATCCGGTTTTCGACAAGGGAACCAGGGATTTCCAGCCGACCAATCTGGAAATCACCTCCATCGATGTGGGCAACCCGGCCACCAATGTCATCCCGGCCAAAGCGACCGCGACCTTCAACATCCGCTTCAACGACACCTGGACGGACGAGACCCTGCAGGCCGAAATACACAACCGGCTCGACCAGGCGGCGAGGCGCAAGAAGTACCGGCAGGGCAAGAAGACGCTGGTCGACTACGAGCTCGTCTGGCGCGACCGGCCGAGCCATGTCTTCCTGACCCGTGACGACAGGCTGATCGAAACGCTGCGCGGCTCGATCAAGTCGGCGGTCGGCAAGGAGCCGACGCTGTCGACCTCAGGTGGAACCTCCGACGCGCGTTTCATCAAGGACTATTGTCCGGTGGTCGAGTTCGGGCTGGTCGGCAAGACCATGCACATGGTCGACGAGCGCGTCGCCATTGCCGACCTCGAGACGCTGACGCAAATCTACCAGCGCTTCATAGAAGACTGGTTCGGACAGGGCTGAACAGCATGCTTTCGGCGGACGAAACCCAAGCTTCGCTGACGGGCGCCTGGCGATTGATGCTCGGCAGAGCCGACGGCCTGCGCCTGCTCGACCTGTCGGCCGACGGCTTCTGGAATTCCTTCTTCGCCATTGTCGTTGCAGCACCGGCGCTGATCGTCGGCTGTGTC
>NZ_RZPW01001143.1:0-1353 GCF_003998455.1 Mesorhizobium sp. M7A.F.Ca.CA.001.08.2.1
GCTTCAAATACGAGCCGGTCCGCGGCGCCCGCTCCAACGATCTCGGTCTCGAACAGGTCCCGCAGGAAATCAAGGAGGCGCGCTGGCACCGCTTCATGCAGCGTCAGCAGAAGATTTCGGCGACACAGCTGGCCAGAAAAGTCGGCAAGCGCCTCCCGGTGCTGATCGACGAGGCGCATGGCACATCGGCAAAGGGCCGCACCAAATACGACGCGCCCGAGATCGATGGCTCGGTGCACATCCAGTCGCGTCGTCCGCTGCGCCAAGGCGATATCGTCACCGTCAAGATCGACCGTGCCGACGCCTATGACCTCTATGGTTCGGCGGTCTGACGCCTCGTTCCGCGTAAATTTACTACATCTGGCGATAATCTAGGCCTCTTAACCCGCTCAGCCGCGATCCGCTCTATGGTTTGCCGACCGTAGATGCGGGAAATGCGGATGAACACCAGACCTGCGGAACAAAATTACATTGCGACGCTGGACCTGCTCAGGCTGGTCGCGGCGATGGCTGTCGTGTTCTTCCACTATTTCTTTCGCGGCGCGGCTGCCGAGGGCATTCTGGCTGAGGGTTATCCGCTTGCGGCACCGTTCGCCCTCTACGGCTATCTCGGCGTCAATCTGTTCTTCCTGATCAGCGGTTTCGTCATTGCCTGGTCGGCGGAAAACCGCAGTTGGGACCAGTTTGCGGTCGCGCGGTTCGTTCGCCTCTATCCGGGCTTCCTGCTCTGCATGACGATCACCTTCGCGATTGTCTTCCTTGCCGGGTCGCCGCTGCTTTCGGCCTCTTTCGTTCAGTATGCCGCCAATCTGTCGATGTTCGCGCCGACGTTCGGCCAGCCCTTCATGGACGGCGTCTACTGGTCGATCGTTCTTGAGCTGGTGTTCTACGGCTGGGTGACGCTGGCGCTGCTTACCGGGCTGTTTCAGACACGCAAGCTGGAGCTGATCTTGATCTGGCTGGCGATCTCGGCCTTGAACGAGTTCTTCATCGGCAGCGCCGCCGCCAGGCTGCTGTTCATCACCGAGTTTGGACCGTTCTTCGCCGCCGGCGTGCTGGTCCACCACCTGCATGCGCATGGCCGTTCACTGCCTGCAATGCTGCTGCTTGCCGCCGCGTTCCTGATCTCCTGTGGCACGCTGTCGGTGACGCAGCACTGGATGCTTGGCCACTACGGCATCGCCGTTTCGTCGGCCAATCTCGTCATCGCCAACGTCGTCATGCACGCGGCCTTGATCGGTGCGGTGCTGCTGCGCAATCGTCTGCGGCCATCGGGGCTCACTCTGGCGCTGGGCGGGCTGACCTATCCGCTCTATTTGCTGCACCAGGACATCGGCTATCTCGTCATCAATG
>NZ_RZPW01001144.1:0-1352 GCF_003998455.1 Mesorhizobium sp. M7A.F.Ca.CA.001.08.2.1
CTTCAACTGGATCGTACCCGAAAGCGGCCCCGCCCGGCCGCTCATTGGATAATGAAAATGTTTAAGGAACCAGCTTGTAGCCGCCGCTTTCTGTCACAAGAATTTCCGCATTGGAAGGATCGCGCTCGATCTTCTGGCGCAGCCGGTAGACATGGGTTTCCAGCGTGTGCGTGGTGACGCCGGAATTGTAGCCCCACACCTCCTCGAGCAGCACGTCGCGCGTCACCACCTTCTGGTCGGCGCGATAGAGATATTTGATGATCGAGGCCTCCTTCTCCGTCAGCCGCACCTTGCCGCCGCGCGGGTCGAGCAGCAGTTTCTGGCTGGGCTTGAAAGTATAGGGCCCGACCGAGAAGGTGGCATCCTCGCTCTGCTCATGCTGGCGCAACTGCGCCCGAATGCGCGCCAGCAGCACGGCGAAGCGGAACGGCTTCGTCACATAGTCGTTGGCGCCGGCCTCGAGACCAAGAATCGTATCCGAATCGGTGTCGTGACCGGTCAGCATGATGATGGGCGCCTTGTAGCCGCCCTTGCGCAGGATCTTCACCGCTTCGCGGCCATCCATGTCGGGCAGCCCGACATCCATGATGAGCAGATCGATGAGGCCGCCGCGCGCTGCGGCGACACCTTTTGCCGCAGTCGATTCCTGCAGCACGTCGAATTCCTCGTAAAGGGATAATTGCTCGACCAGCGTGCCGCGCAGGTCATCATCGTCGTCGACGATCAGTATGGTGCGTGAAGTCATGGATCAATCCGTTGTTTTGAAAAGAAAATTCAGTTGACCGCTGCCTGTTTATGCGGAAGCTGACCGGCGTAACAGCCGTTCACAGTGATTTGTTCCGTGGCACGATCATACAAGAAAAAACACGATCGCAATGCAGCCGGCGCAATTTTGCGAAAAGGGCTGCGTGTGCTGACCGTGCGGGCGAGGCCTGGGCATCCAAGCCAGGGCCTGCTGCAGGCCGGGAAAACGGTGTTTGCCTGTGCGCTGGGGCGCGGTGGCATCTCGGCCGACAAGCGCGAAGGCGATGGCGCCACGCCGCTGGCCGCGATGCGGATCCTGTCGGGGTATTTCCGGGGGGATCAGTTCTCCAGCGGCCGCAGGACCCGGCTGGCGATGACGCCGATCGGGCCCGATCTGGGCTGGTGCGAAGTGCCTGACGACCGCAACTACAACAGGCCGGTCAGGATTCCCTATGGCGCCAGCCACGAACGCATGCGGCGCGACGACAGGCTCTACGACGCCTGCCTGGTGCTCGACTGGAACCTGTCGCCGCGCCGGCGCGGACGCGGCAGCGCCATCTTCTTCCATCTGGCGCGCCCCGGCTTCACGCCGACGCAAGGCTGTGTGG
>NZ_RZPW01001145.1:0-1351 GCF_003998455.1 Mesorhizobium sp. M7A.F.Ca.CA.001.08.2.1
GTGCTTGGTCATGCCCCGCCAATGAACTGAAGGGGCGGGGGCCGAGCCGCAGAATGCGGGGATCGTTGAAATGCGTGTCGGAGGTGAAGAAGATCATGCCGCCGCTGGCTGTGACGAGCGATCGACGATCGCTTCTAAGTTCGGTTGCCGGAGCTTTTTTTGGGTCCACCATCGATCCTGATTTGGGCTTCCCTGAGCATCTTGAGTGCCTCCTCCTTGGTGAGGCCGCACTTGCGCGCAAAGTAAAGCGCTTCGATCACCCTTTCACGATCCGCCGTGGCTTCTGAGGGCTGTTTGGGCTTCTTACCCATCGTTCCCAATCACCTTTTGATGCCACCGAACCATCGCCGTGCCGGGTTTGTTCCCCCCTCGGATCTGCTAACCTGCCGAGCGTCGCCGCCTGATACGCCGATGAAACAACATCCGAGCCCTGCAACCGGCATCATCTCCAACAACGAGCGAGCAGGTCGGCCCTTAGGTGTATAAATTCCACGCCGGCGTGGGGAGGGACCGGCGGTGCGCTTTATGGGTGAGCCAGTCTACAGGCGCTTCTAAGCGCCACGCGACCAAGCCGGCGGGCGAAGCATTGTCGTTGGTTCAAAGATCCGTTCTGGTCCGCCCTCGCTCAAAAACCGGAACGTCTTCATCATCTCCTTCGCTTCGTCCGGTAGGGATGTCTTCAGCGAAGCTGCGGGTCATCTCTTCGGTGTCGCTCAACCCGTCGACCGTTTCATTTGCGCCGGCTCCCTCGTCGTGACGGCCCGTGATCTCGCTTCGAGGCTGCGCGCCGATCGGCTGCTCGATGTCGGACCCCAAAACGCCCGGTTCCGCACCGTGTCTATCCTCGTGGCCTGCGATGCTCTCCAGTACGGCCGCATCCTCCTCGGGGATGGCTTGTCATTGGCAAAGTCGCTCTTTTGCTTCCGGGTTGTTATCGGCATGTTGTGAACTCCTACGCAGTGAATCGCACAACGTACGACTACGGCCGAAGTTGCGAGGCGGCCGCTTTGATTTTAAGGAACCCCGACTTCGGGCAAGCGGTCGCAAAAATCGAGACAGTGGCGCACGTGCTGAAATGGAACAATCAAGCGCGCAAGTTGGCACGATGGCGGGATTTTGAACGAAGCACTCCTCTCCTCGCTATCGACTCCAGTCGGGTAAGGCCCGCTCCGAGCCACGGTTCTTGCACGCCCTTTGCAAAAGGCGCCAATCGAGGCCGAACGAACTGCGCTCGGAATTGCTTTACAGCCGCCAACAGGCTGCGCGGTCGCGTCGTTTTTCGTCGCTTAATGGCACAGCGATGGCGAAGGTGGCGGACGAGCCTTAAGCACCAGCTTACGAGTATGCGTGC
>NZ_RZPW01001146.1:0-1341 GCF_003998455.1 Mesorhizobium sp. M7A.F.Ca.CA.001.08.2.1
ACAGGGCTTCCTCCCATGCTTCAACCTCGAACCAGCGTGCATTCGAAACGCTGTCGGGCAAGGCCGTGACCGTCAGGCAGACGCCGCCGCAGGAGATCGAGGCGCCGATGGCGATGGTCTGCGGGTCATAGGCTGTGTCGATGCGCAGCCCCACCCCTTCCCTGAGCGGCTTGACGGACGCGACAGTGCCGACATCGGTGACAATTCCGGTAAACATCGGTGTTGATCCCTAAAGGTCTCTTATCCACTCGGCGTAGCTGTCTTCGCCAAAGCGCATGTCGCGCAATTTGCGAAATCCTGCCGGGATATGGTCGGCGTCGATCGGCGATGCAATGCCGTCGTCGCCGATTGCATCCGGTCCCTGGAACAGCACGATGCGGTCGACCAGCCCGTCGGCCAGGAAAGCGCTCGCCACCCTGGCGCCGCCCTCGACCAGCACGCTGGCCATGCCGAGCGCGGCCAGATCCTCGAGTAGTTCCGGCAAGGCTACGCCGCCCTCGTGCGTCTCGGTGCCGATGAAGCGCACGCCGGCGCGTTCGAGTGCTGCGCGCCGCAGCGGATCGGCCTCCAGGCAAGCGGCGATATAGAGCGGCACGCGGTCGACGCCTGAAACCAGCTTCGAGGCCTCCGGCAACCTGATCTGGCGGTCGAGCACGATGCGGGCAGGCGAACGGTTCTCAAGCCCCGGCAAACGCACCGTCAGGGCCGGATCATCCTCAAGGGCGGTGCCGATACCAACCAGTATGGCGTCCGCCTCAGCCCGCATCAGATACACTTCTCGGCGCGCGATATCGCCGGTGATCGACACCTGCCCGTCACCTTCCCTGCCGATCTTGCCGTCGCTGGAAAGCGCAAGCTTGAGAATCACTTCCGGGCGTTTTCTCAACGATCGAATCAAATAGCCGGCCATCTGCTCGGCGGCTTCCGCCGCCAGCACCTTCTCGACCACCTCGACACCGGCCGCGCGCAGGATCGCATAACCCTTGCCGGACACGCGCGAATCGGGATCGCTGGCGGCACCGACGACCCGCGCAACGCCGGCATTGACCAGCGCATTGGCGCAAGGCGGCGTGCGGCCGTGGTGGGCGCAAGGTTCCAGCGTGACGTAGGCGGTGGCGCCGCGCGCGAGGTCGCCGGCCTCGGCCAGGGCCTCGGTCTCGGCATGCGGACGGCCGCCGACAGCGGTGACGCCGGTGCCGACGATCATCGGACCATTGCCGTCATCGCGTACGATCAGCGTACCGACAGACGGGTTGGTCGCGGTGCGCCCGGCATTTTTTCGCGACAGTCTGAGTGCCGCCGCCATGAAGCGGCGATCAAGGGCGGCCTGTTCGCTTGCAG
>NZ_RZPW01001147.1:0-1331 GCF_003998455.1 Mesorhizobium sp. M7A.F.Ca.CA.001.08.2.1
GGGTCGTCGGTGTATTTCGAGAGATGGGCGCGGTCGGCCATATCCTCCTTGAACAGCACATGCATGACCGCGCAGGCCAGCGCGCCATCGGTGCCTGGCTTCAGCACAAGGCCGAGATCGGCCTGCTTCATCGTCGCGTTTTCGTAGACGTCGATGACGACGATCTTGGCGCCGCGCTCCTTGCGCGCCTTGATGGCGTGGGTCATGACGTTGACTTGGGTCACCACCGCATTGGTGCCCCAGATCACCACGCAATCGGATTTCGCCATCTCGCGCGGGTCCGGCCCGCGCAAGGCGCCGGCGCCCATCATCCAGCCGGTCCAGGCGAGATTGGTGCAGATCGACCCGAAAAAGCCGGAATATTTCTTGGCGTGGCGCAGCCGGTCGATGCCGTCGCGCTGCACCAGCCCCATCGTGCCGGCATAGTAGTAGGGCCAGATCGTCTCCGAGCCGTACCTCTCCTCGGCCGCAATGAACTTTTCGGCGACGAGGTCGAGCGCGGCCTCCCAACTCGCTTCCTTCCAGGCGCCGTCGCCCTTAGCGCCGGCGCGGATCAGCGGCTTCAGCAAACGGTCGGGATGGTGGACGCGGTCGGCATAACGCGCAACCTTGGCGCAGACGACGCCGGCGGTGTAGCTGTTGGACTTGGCGCCATGGACGCGGCCGATCCGATTGCCGTCGAGCAGTTCGACCTCGAGCGCACAGGTCGACGGGCAATCATGCGGACAGGCGGAATGGCCGATTCTGAGCTTGGCGTGCTGGTTCATGCGGCAAGACTAGCGGGTTTCAAAGGGCGCGTGTAGGGCCAGATGATTAGCCAATCTCCCCACCTGTGGGGAGATTGCGTAATCACTCCGCCGTGCCTTCCTCATACTCTGCCGACATGGACAGCCACTTTTCCTCGTGGCCGGCCAGCGTCTGGGCCAGTTGCGAGCGCTCCTTGGCCAGCCGGGTCGCCGTCGAGGGATCCTTTTCGTACACCGCCGGATTGGACAGTTCGTCCTCGATGCCGTCGATGCGCTTGCGGATGCGGTCCATCAGCGCTTCGGTGGCGCGGATTTCCTTGGCCAGCGGCTCGAAGGCGGCGCGGCGCGCGGCCGCATCGCGGCGGCGGTCGGCCTTTGACGCCTTTTCCGCCTCGCGCTTGCCGCGGCGGTCGCCGGACACGCCGGTGACCAGCGTCTTGTAGTCTTCCAGATCGCCGTCATAGGGGTTGACCGCGCCGTCCTTGACCAGCCACAGCCGGTCGGCGGTTGCCTCGAGCAGATGGCGATCATGCGAGATCAGGATGACGGCGCCAGGGAATTCGTTCAACGCATGGATCAGCGATT
>NZ_RZPW01001148.1:0-1327 GCF_003998455.1 Mesorhizobium sp. M7A.F.Ca.CA.001.08.2.1
GTTCAACGGGTGGCTCGTCTCCCGCTTCCGCATCCAGCCGATCGTCGCAACGCTTGTGCTGTTCATCGCGGGGCGCGGGATCGCGCAGGTCATGACCAACGGCAATCTGCAGACCTTCCGCGTGCCGCAATTCCAATGGATCGGCCTGGCCCGCCCACTCGGCATTCCGGCACAGGTCATCATCATGGCCGTGCTGGTTGCAGCGGCGGCGTGGGCTCTTCACCGCACGGTATTCGGGCGAAGCATCCTGGCCGTCGGGGGCAACGAAAAGGCCTCGGAACTCGCTGGCATCGCCGTAGCGAGGATCAAGCTCGCGGTCTATGCGATCAGCGGCCTTTGCGCGGGGCTGGCCGGTCTCGTCGTCATCGCGATCAACTCCTCCAGTGACGCAAATCTTGTCGGGCTGGGCATGGAACTGGACGCCATCGCGGCTGTCGCAGTGGGCGGTACGCTGCTCAGCGGCGGCAAGGCGACGATTATCGGCACCCTGCTCGGCGCGCTGACCATTCAGTTGGTCCGTTACACGCTGCTCGCCAATGGTGTGCCCGATGCCGCTGCGCTCGTGGTCAAGGCCGCTATCATCGCATTCGCCGTCTGGCTGCAGCAGCAACACAGAGTGTAGTTATGAACAGCGCCCGACTGATTGGCATAGTCGGCACCTACGGTGTCGTTGTCGCGCTTGCAGCCTTGGTGCTGTTCGGATTCTTGCGCTACGAACGTTTCCTGGGCTTCTTCAATGTGATGAGCGTTCTGCGCTACAACTCGATGTTCGCGCTCGTCGCGCTCGGCATGTGCTTCGTGATCATGACCGGGGGCATCGACCTGTCGGTCGGCTCCGTCGCCGCCTTGGGCAGCGTCGCTTCCGCGCTGGCGAGCCCCCACGGCATAGCAGCTGGTGTTGCAGCTGGCGTGGGCGCCGGCTTGGCAGCCGGGCTGATCAACGCGCTCTTGGTTACGCGCGCAAACCTGATGCCATTCATCGCCACGCTTGCCACCATGCTGGCCGCAAGCGGCTCGGCGTTGCTTCTGGCTGGCAACCAGTCCGTTTCGGTGTCCTATGATTCAGGTTTCACCGCCATCGGCCAAGGAAACTTCTGGATCTTCCCGATCCCGGCGGTCATCGCCCTGGTTGCGTATGTGGTCGGATCGGTCGTCCTGAATTACACCAGCACGGGACGGACGGTGCTGGCCATCGGGGGCGGCGAAGATGCATCGCGGCTGATGGGGCTGCGCACGGACCGCATCAAATTTCTCGTCTATGTCGCAAGCGGTTGCCTGGCCGGGCTCGCGGGCGTCGTTCTCGCTTCGCAGTTCGGCGCAGGCCAGC
>NZ_RZPW01001149.1:0-1326 GCF_003998455.1 Mesorhizobium sp. M7A.F.Ca.CA.001.08.2.1
CCCCCCGACTTGTCGAGCTTGATGTTGACGGCATCGTAAAGACCGACAAGCGCTTCGAGATTCTTAGCCTCGTGCACGCTTTCATCGGCGCAGATCGGCACCGCATGGGCGATATGGCGCAGGATCTCGTCATGACCGGCCGGCAGCGGCTGTTCGATCAGCGCGATGCTTTGTTCGGCGGCAAAGGCGAAGTTCGCAACGATGTTGTCGTCGCTCCAGCCCTCATTGGCGTCGAGGATGATGCGGCTGTCTGGCGCTGCCTGCCTGACCGCCCGGATGCGGGCAATGTCGTTGTCGCCGCCGATCTTGACCTTGAGCAGCGGCCGCGCCGCATTGGCGCGGGCCTGCGCCGCCATCGCCTCCGGCTCGCCCAGCGACAGCGTGTAGGCGGTTTCGAGCGCCTGCAAGGGAACAGCACCTATCGCAACCGCCACCGATGTTCCGCTGAGCTTCGCCTCCAGATCCCATAGGGCGCAGTCTATGGCGTTGCGGGCGGCTCCGGCCGGCATGGCATCGAGCAAGGCGCTGCGGCTGATGCCATCGGCGATCCGGCCGCGCATGGCGTCGATCGCCTCGCGCACGCCCTCAATCGTCTCGCCATAGCGCTTGTAGGGGACGCATTCGCCGCGGCCGAAATGGCCGCCGTCGCTGATCGTGCAGGAGATCACTTCGGCTTCGGTCTTGGAACCGCGCGAAATGGTGAAGGTTCCGGCGATGGGAAAACGCTCGGCCTCGACCGAAATGACACGCGCCATATTTTTCTGCTCCTGCTGTGCGACAAGCGTTGTCGGCAAATCGACAGGTCAGACCCGTCAGGCTAAACAGGACGCCATGTTGACCATCGGCAAGCGCGACGCAAGCGGCACGACCGCAGGGGAGGCTGACCACGAACCGCGCGTGGTGATCGGCGAGGAGGACGGCGTTCTTGGCTGCGCTTTCTCCGGAATCTGGACGACACGGACCGTTGCACTCGTCGACGCCGACATGCGCAAGATCGAAAAGCGAAGCGGCTTCAAAACCTTGGCGCTCGATGTTTCCAAGATCGAGAAGATGGACACTGCCGGCGCCTGGCTGATCGACCGGCTGGTCAGCGCCTTCGAGAAGAAGGGTGTCGAGATCCAGATGCAAGGCCAGAGCGAGATCGCTTCGATCCTGCTCGAAGCTGTCGGCGAGGCCGTGCGGCGCGAACCCGAATCCGGCCCGGTGCGACCGCCCAACATCGTCATTCGCGCGCTGGAGGCGGTTGGCCGCCGGGTCTACGAGATGCGCGACGATTTTCTGGCCTCGATGAACATCCTCGGCGCCACCATCCGTGGCGCGCAGATG
>NZ_RZPW01000114.1:0-11324 GCF_003998455.1 Mesorhizobium sp. M7A.F.Ca.CA.001.08.2.1
TGCGCCCCATTACCGCCACACTTGTCCGCCAGATTGCCTCTATGGGAGGCAACATCCGCCCCTTCGTGCCGGCGGCGGTTGCCGGTGCGCTCACCGCCAAATTCGCGAAATAAGATTCCGGAGATAGATATGCAGCTGAAAAAGCTCGCCTCGTTCCTCGTTGTGCTTGCCGGCCTTGTGACCGCATCGGTCTCGGCCTTCGCCGCCGACCCGGAAAACACCATGGTCATCACGCTGAAGGACGGAGACGTCACCATTGCGCTTCGGCCCGATCTGGCGCCAAAGCATGTCGAGCAGATCAAGAAGCTGGTGCGCCAAGGCGCCTATGACAACGTCGCCTTCCACCGCGTCATAGACGGCTTCATGGCGCAGACCGGCGACGTCAAGTTCGGCAATATGAAGAAGGGTTTCAGCGCCGAGGCCGTCGGCACCGGCGGTTCCGACCTGCCCGACCTGCCGGCCGAATTCTCGCAGACCGAACATTACAAGCGCGGCGTGGTCGGCATGGCCCGCTCGCAGGACCCCAATTCGGCCAATTCGCAGTTCTTCATCATGTTCGCTCCGGCACCGCCGCTCGACGGCCAGTACACCATCGTCGGCAATGTCGTCAGCGGCATGGAACTGGTGGATCACATCAAGAAGGGCGACCAGGCGGATAACGGCACGGTCTCCGACCCCGACCGGATGATCAAGGTGCGCATCGCCGCAGACAAGTAAAATTGTCAAATAACTCTGTTTTCTCAAAAGGATATCTGACATGGCCGAAATCAAGGACCGCGAGAACGCGCTCATCATGGAAACGACCAAGGGCACGGTCGTCATCGAACTTTTCCCCGACCTGGCGCCGGGCCACGTCTCCCGCATCAAGGAACTGGCTAGGGAAGGCGCCTATGACGGCGTGGTCTTCCACCGCGTCATCGAAGGCTTCATGGCCCAGACCGGCGACGTCAAGTTCGGCAATTCGAGCAAGCCTTCCTTCGCGCCGTCCCGTGCGGGCATGGGCGGCTCTGAGAAGCCGGACCTGAAGGCCGAATTTTCCAACGCCAACCATGGCCGCGGCACCTGCTCGATGGCCCGTTCGCAGAACCCGAACTCGGCCAATTCGCAGTTCTTCATCTGCTTCGACGACGCCGCCTTCCTCAACCGCCAATACACGGTCTGGGGCCAGGTCATCGAAGGCATGGACAATGTCGACAAGATCAAGCGCGGCGAGCCGGTGCAGGATCCCGACAAGATCGTGTCGCTGAAGGTCGCGGCCGACGTCAAGTAAGGGCAAACGACAATGATGGGCGTCGTCTGGTCGCTTCTCGGCATCCTATCCGGCGCCTTCATTGCCATTCAGGCGCCGATCAATTCGCAGCTGGCGCGCGGCCTGGGTCTCCCGGTCGCGGCGGCTGCGTTTTCGTTCCTGTCGGGCGCGATCGTGCTCGGCATTATCTCCGTTACGGTGGTGAAGCTGCAAGGGGTCTCGCTCGACTGGAAAGCGCCGGCGCCCTGGCTGTTCGTGGCCGGCGGCATGCTCGGCGGTTTCTATGTCACGCTGTCGACGATCCTGACGCCACGCATAGGTGCTGCCGCGCTGATGGCGTTTCTGGTCGCCGGCCAGTTGCTGGCCGGCATGCTCATCGACCGCGTCGGCTTCCTCGGCGTCGCGGTGCGTGAAATCTCGCTGGGACGCGTTGCCGGCGCGGTGCTGCTCTTGGCCGGAGCGCTGCTCGTCCGGCTCTACTGATGCGCGTCGATCTCTTTGACTTCGAGCTGCCGGAGGAGCGCATCGCGCTCCGCCCGGCGCAGCCGCGTGACAGCGCCAAGATGCTTCTGGTCAAGCCCGGCGAAGGGCTCGAGGACCGGACGGTTGGCGACCTGCCGTCCTTGCTCAGTGCCGGCGACGTGCTGGTGTTCAACGACACCAAGGTCATTCCGGCGCAACTCAAAGGCATAAGGCGGCGGGGCGAGGCGACGGCGCAGGTCGAAGCCACGCTGCATATGCGCATGGCGCCGGACCGCTGGCTGGCCTTCATGCGGCCGGGCAAGCGCATTGCCGCCGGCGACCGCATCCATTTCGGCCATGACGGCAATTCCTGTTTCCTCGGTCAGCTCGACGCCACGGTGATCGAGAAAGGCGAGGGCGGCGAGGCGCTGCTTGGCTTCGATCTGTCGGGGCCGTTCCTCGACGAGGCGCTGCACGCGGTAGGCCATATTCCGCTGCCGCCCTATATCGCCTCGAAACGCGACGACGACGAACGCGACCGGGCCGATTACCAGACCATCTATGCAAGCGAGGAAGGCGCCGTCGCGGCTCCGACGGCGGGCCTGCATTTCACGCCGGAGCTTTTTGCAGCGCTTGACGCCAAAGGCGTCGAACGCCGCTTCGTCACCTTGCATGTCGGCGCCGGTACGTTCCTGCCGGTGAAGGCGGACGACACCGCCGACCACAAGATGCATGCCGAGACCGGGTCGGTCAGCGAAGCCACTGCGGACGCCCTGAATGCCGCAAGAGCAAGGGGCGGGCGCATCGTTGCTGTCGGCACGACCTCGCTGCGTCTGCTGGAGAGTGCGGCGCGTGAGGACGGTACTCTGGCTGCGTGGTCCGGCCCGACCGATATCTTCATCACGCCCGGCTACCGTTTTCGCACCGCCGACATGCTGATGACCAATTTCCATCTGCCGCGCTCGACTCTGTTCATGCTGGTTTCGGCCTTCAGCGGCCTCGACACGATGCGCGCGGCCTATGCCCATGCGATCGAGAACCGTTACAGATTCTATTCCTATGGCGACGCAAGCCTGCTTTTCCGAGCGGAGACGAGCGATGGACGATGATCTGCAAGCCTTGGACCGCGATGCGCTGATCGCGGAAGTGAAAAAACTGCGCGCCGGCATTCGCCAGCACCGCGATTCCACCGGCCATGAATTGTGCTGGCATCACCCCGATCTGTGGGACCTGCTGCCGGAAAAAACCGAACCATCGATCGCCGTGCCGCCCTGGCCAAAATTCATGCGCGGCTGCATCCACTACCGCCAGTCGCTCGACAATCAGGCGCCGGACGCCCCGATCCACGACAAGGAATTCAATGGCTAAGCAGTTCAGCTTCAAGGTTCTGGCAATCGACGGCAAGGCGCGGCGCGGCGTGATCGACATGCCGCGCGGCGAAATCCGCACGCCGGCCTTCATGCCGGTCGGCACCGGCGGTACCGTCAAGACGATGTATATGGACCAGGTGCGCGGCGTCGGCGCCGACATCATCCTTGGCAACACCTACCATCTGATGCTGCGGCCAGGCGCCGAGCGTGTGGCGCGGCTCGGCGGCTTGCATGAATTCGCCCGCTGGCCGCATCCGATCCTGACCGACAGTGGCGGTTTCCAGGTCATGTCGCTGTCGAAGCTGAGAAAGCTGACCGAAAAGGGCGTCACCTTCCGCTCGCATATCGATGGCGCCGCCTACGAGATGTCGCCGGAGCGGTCCATCGAGATCCAGGGACTGCTCGATTCCGATATCCAGATGCAGCTCGACGAATGCACGGCGCTGCCGGCCGAAATGAAGGAGATCGAGCGCGCCATGGAGCTGTCGCTGCGTTGGGCCGAGCGCTGCAAGACGGCGTTCGGCGACCAGCCGGGCAAGGCGATGTTCGGCATCGTGCAAGGCGGCGACAACGCAGCGCTGCGGGTGCGATCGGCGCAGGCGCTGAGCGCGATGGAGTTGAAGGGCTATGCGGTCGGCGGCCTGGCCGTCGGCGAACCGCAAGCGGTGATGCTCGAGATGCTCGACATCACCTGTCCGGAGCTGCCGGCGGACAAACCGCGCTATCTGATGGGCGTCGGCACGCCTGACGATATCCTGAAATCGGTGGCGCGCGGCATCGACATGTTCGACTGCGTGATGCCGACACGGGCCGGCCGCCACGGCCTCGCCTATACAAGGCGCGGCAAGGTCAATCTGCGCAACGCCCGCCATGCCGACGATCCGCGGCCGCTCGACGAGGAAAGCGACTGCCCGGCCGCCCGGGACTACTCACGCGCCTATCTGCATCATCTGGTGCGCTCGCAGGAAGCGCTCGGCGCCATGCTTTTGACGTGGAACAACCTGTCCTACTACCAGAAACTGATGCAGGACATCCGCGCTGCGATCGAGGCTGGCACCTTCGAGGCGCGCGGCGCCGAAATCACCGAGGGCTGGGCGAGGGGCGATATCCCGTTGCTGTAAGGCCTCAAGTGCTGAGCGAATTCGAGGCGCGCAGGCTGCAGCCGGTGATCTGGAACGTGCCGTCGGGCTGCTGCTGCAGCGTATAGACCGCCTCGTAATCCTTGCCATCGGGGCCGACGATCAGCACCTGCTGGACGATCGAACCCGGACCGGTCTCCTCGACCTTGCCGAAGGAATAAGTCTGCGGCTTGCGCACCGGCGGATAGCCGTTGGTCACCATGTTCATGAAGGCATCGACGGTCGGGAAGATCCGCTTCACATTCGGGGCGGCGAAGCTGTAGGCGGTGGCGCCGTCATTGGCGATGAGGGCCTTTAGCTGACCGTCGATGACGGACTGGCCTGCCTTGATCTCGGCATCGCCGGCCAATGCCGACGACACCCAGAGGAATGGAACGACTGCGAATGCGAAAAAGGCGCGGCGCATGGCCTGTCTCCGTTGTCCCGCGAAACATCTTCCCTTGAAATGGTGCTGTCCGAAGACGCATCATAACATACGCTTGGCAGCGCATCGCGGTTTCAGCGATCGCGAATAATCGCTGGCGCTCGGCGGCAGGTTGCATGCTGGCGGAGAGCTGCGGCAGGTCGCAGCCCAGGCCTGGGCCGGCAGAGTACGAATTCCAGCGCTTGAAAGCCCGCCTCCAGTCTGCCAGAAGGGCCGCTGGACTTGGACGTTTAGCGGGACGAAGCCATGAAGGCGTTTTTCGTGCAGATCAAATGCGAGCTCGGCAAATCCTATGAGGTTGCCAGCGCGCTTGCCGATGCCGAGATCGCCTCGGAAATCTACTCCACCGCCGGCAACTACGATCTGCTCGCCAAATTCTATGTCGACGACGAGGAAGACGTCGGCCATTTCGTCAACGAAAAGGTGCAGATTCTCCCCGGCATCAAGGACACGTTCACCGTCGTCACGTTCCGTGCTTTCTAGCTGGTAAACGCATTTGCCCGGGCACGAGGCAAAGGCTGATCAAGGTCATATTTCAGCTGCCTCAATTTTAGGCAGGCGCAACATACTGATCGCCCGTATCTCCCAAATCACCGATTGCGCTTGATTTTCTCCGGCGACGCCAGTGAAATGGCGTCACAGGGGAGTATGCGATTGGCAGCGTTCGATGAAATGCTTCCGGAAGTCTCCGGATTGAGAAGACCGTATTCGGCGTATGATCGCTGGCTGAAGGAGCAGGATCCAGCCAGGCTGACCGAGAAGATGCAGGACGCTGAGCGCGTCTTCCGCAAGACCGGCATCACCTTCGCCGTCTATGGTGAGCAAGAAGCCTCCGAGCGGCTGATCCCGTTCGACATCGTTCCCCGCATCATTTCAGGCAATGAATGGCGGCGCCTCACGCAGGGCATCGAGCAGCGCGTGCAGGCGCTGAACGCCTTCCTCGACGACATCTACCATCGCCAGGAAATCCTGCGGGCAGGGCGCGTACCCAGGGAATTGATCGCCAGGAATGAGGCATTCCTGCCGGAGATGATCGGGGTCAGGCCGCCGGCCGGCGTCTATACCCACATCATCGGCGTCGACATCGTCCGCATCTCGGAGGACGAGTTCTACGTGCTGGAGGACAATGCGCGCACGCCGTCCGGCGTCTCCTACATGCTGGAGAACCGCGAGACGATGATGCAGCTGTTCCCCGAGCTGTTCCAGAAGATCAAGGTGCGGCCGGTGGAAAACTACCCGCAGCTTCTGCGCCAGTCGCTGGCGGCGGTGCGGCCGCAAAGCACCAAAGGTGCGCCGACCATTGCGGTGCTGACGCCCGGCAGCTTCAATTCCGCCTATTTCGAACACGCCTTCCTTGCCGACCAGATGGGCGTGCAACTGGTCGAAGGCCAGGACCTGCGCGTGGTCGACGGCCATGTCGCCATGCGCACGACGGAAGGCTACAAGCAGATCGATGTGCTCTACCGCCGCGTCGATGATTCTTTCCTGGACCCGTTGACGTTCCGTCCGGATTCCGCACTTGGCATACCCGGCATCATGGATGTCTATCGCGCCGGCAACATCACCATCGCCAATGCGCCGGGCACCGGAATAGCCGACGACAAGGCGATCTATTCCTACATGCCCGAGATCATCGAGTTCTACACCGGTCGCAAGGCAATCCTGGGCAACATTCCGACCTGGCGCTGCTCGGAGCCCGACAGCCTGAAATACGTGCTCGAACACATCGACGAGCTGGTGATCAAGGAAGTGCACGGTTCCGGCGGCTACGGCATGCTGGTCGGGCCTGCGGCAACCAAGAAGGAATGCGAGACCTTCGCCAAGAAGTTGGCGGCCAAGCCATCGAATTATATTGCCCAGCCGACGCTGGCGCTGTCGACATGCCCGATCCTGACGGAAAAAGGGCTGGCGCCGCGCCACGTCGATCTCAGGCCCTATGTGCTGGTCTCCGACCGCATCCAGATCGTGCCTGGGGGCCTCACACGCGTCGCGTTGAAGGAAGGTTCGCTGGTTGTGAACTCGTCGCAGGGCGGCGGGACGAAAGATACTTGGGTGTTGGATGATTGAGACGAGTGAGTAGGGAATAGTCAGTAGTCAGTAGCGGAAATAGAGGGACAGGAAATGCCATATTTCATTGAGATTCAATTGCTTAATATTCACTGCTCACTATTCGCTACTCACTAGCCCGAAGGGCCACTTCATGCTTTTAGGCCGCACCGCAAACGGGCTCTATTGGATGAACCGCTATATCGAGCGGGCGGAAAACATGGCGCGCTTGGTCGATGCCGGCCTGCGCATGGCGCTGACCCGCACCCAAAGCGCCTCGGAAGAGTGGAATTCGGTGCTGCTCAGCGCTGGTTCCGACGTCACCTTCAGCCAGAAATATTCCGACTATACCGCCGCCAATGTCGCCGACTTCCTGTTGCGCGACACGTCGAACCCATCGAGCACGATGTCGTCCATCGAGACAGCCCGCAACAATGCCCGCATGGTGCGCACCGCGCTGACGCGCGAGACCTGGGAAAGCATCAACGAAGCCTGGATGGCGCTGAAGCGGATGCTGGCCAAGCCGATCGACGAGCGCGACCTGCCAAGCGTGCTCGACGCCATCAAGCGCGAGACGGCGCTGATCCGCGGCTCGTTCTACGGCACCATGCTGCGCAACGAGATCTTCGACTTCTCGCAACTCGGCACTTACGTCGAGCGCGCCGACAACACGGCGCGCATCCTCGACGTGAAATATTATGTGCTGCTGCCGTCGATCTCCTGGGTTGGCTCGACGCTCGACAATTATCAGTGGGAATCGATCCTGCGTTCGGTCTCGGCGCATCGCTCCTATCGCTGGGTCTACGATGCTGATTACAAGCCGACCAACATTGCCGACTATCTGATCCTCAATGTCCGCATGCCGCGTTCGCTGATGTTCTGCTATCGCTTCCTGTCGGAGCATCTGAAATTCCTCGGCGACGATTACGGCGAGCGCCATGCCTGCCACGCAACGGCCGAGAAGACGCAGACAATGCTGAGAGCCGGGTCGATCAAGGATATCTTCGATACCGGGCTGCATGAATTCCTGGCCAATTTCATTCGCGACAACACCAAGCTGGGCGACGAAATCGCACAAGATTATCGGTTCAATTGAGCATGGTCCCGAAAGGTGGAGCCGGTTTTCTTAGACAAACGGAAACCGTTTGTCCGGAGATCGTGCTCACAAACGGAATAGAAGCATGCGGCTGAAGATTACCCACCGAACTGAGTACCGTTACGATACGCCGGTGCACTATCTGTTGCAGCGGCTGCGGCTGCTTCCAGTCAGCGGGTCGACGCAGACCGTTCTGTCCTGGGCTCTGGCGATCGAAGGCGCGCGCGAAGAGGTCCGCTTTGTCGACCATTTCGGCAACGACACAAGGCTGTTGAGCGTCGAGGGCGAGCGCGACTTCATCACGGTGGAGGCGTCGGGCGAAGTGGTGACGCGCGACACCGCGGGCGTCTCGGGGCCACACCAGGGCTTCACGCCGCTCTGGCTGTACAGCCATGAGACACCATTGACGGTGATCGGCAGCGGTATCCGCGAACTCGCCGCATCGGTTGGCAAGGGCAGCGACATCGAACGGCTGCACCGGCTGATGGCTGTCATCGGCGAGCGCGTTGTCTACACGCCTGGCACCACCAATGCGACGACGCCGGCGGAGGAAGCCTTGGCGCTCAAGACCGGGGTCTGCCAGGATCATACCCATATCTTTGCCGCCGCCGCCCGCGCCATGGGCTTTCCGGCCCGCTATGTCAGCGGCTATCTGATGCTGGATGCGACGGTCGAGCAGGCCGCAAGCCATGCCTGGGCCGAAGCGCATGTTTCGGGTCTCGGCTGGGTTGCCTTCGATGCCGCCAATGGCATCTCGCCCGACGAGCGTTATGTAAAGGTGGCGACGGGCCGCGATTACCGCGACGCGACGCCGGTGTCGGGAATTCGGCTGGGACAGGCGGAAGAACAGCTTGCGGTCACCGTTACGGTGGAGCAGTAATCCTCGCAAGATTGCTGCCGAGCGATTCATCGTTTCAAGGAAACGCCGAACCGCTCTATCCCCTTGTTTTAACGCAATTCCGGACGGAAAACCGCTTCACACTTTTCCTGGAATTGCTCTAGAAGAGATTCCATGACCTATTGCGTTGGCCTGAAGATCGACCGCGGGCTCGTGTTCATGTCCGACACGCGCACCAATGCAGGCATGGATTCCATCTCCACCTTTCGCAAGATGCATGTCTGGGAAGAGCCGGGCGAACGCGTCATCGTTTTGATGTCGGCGGGCAATCTGGCGACGACGCAGGCCGTGGTCAGCCTGCTTGACGAGCGCACCAAGGCAATCTCCGAAAGACATTCCACACTGCTCGAAACGCCCTCGATGTACCAAACGGTCCGCATTGTTGGCGACACGGTCAAGGAGGTCATCGCCAATTCGTCACCCGCTGGCGAGAAGGCGGATTCCTATTTCAATGCGTCCTTCATCCTCGGCGGTCAGATCAAGGGCAGCGAGCCGCGCCTGTTCATGATCTATCCCGAAGGCAATTTCATCGAATCGACCGATGACACGCCGTTCTTCCAGATAGGCGAGACCAAATACGGCAAGCCGATCATCATCCGCGCCTACGAAAAGACGATGAGCCTCGCCGAGACGGTGAAGCTGCTTTTGGTGTCGTTCGATTCGACGTTGAAGTCGAACCTGTCTGTCGGCTTGCCGCTCGACCTGCTCTTCCTGGAGAAGGACGCTTTCAAGGTCGGATTGAAGAAGCGGATCGGTCAGGACGACCAGTATTACCGTACGATCTCCGACGGCTGGTCGAATGCGCTGAAGACGGCTTTTGCCAGCTTGCCGGATTTCCCTGGCTGAGGCGTGCGGCATCTCTTGCTGGTTGCATATATTTCACGCGTTAATTAATAAGAGACCAACCGCGACGGATGGTAGCGATGGATCATGTCGGGAGGACAGGATGAACAATGATGATTTCCGGCAATGGTCGCGGCGCGCCGCCGACTGGGGCGCTGACTATCGCAACAATCTGCGCGACCGCCCCGTGCGGCCACTGGTAGAACCCGGCGCCGTTTCCAGAAGCATCGAGGTTTCGCCGCCCGAAGACGCCGAACCGATGGACCGGATCTTCGCCGATTTCGAAGAGAAGATCCTGCCGGGAATGACGCATTGGCAGCATCCGCGCTTCTTCGCCTATTTCCCGGCCAATGCGGCGCCGGTTTCGGTGGTGGCGGAATATCTTGTTTCGGCGATGGCCGCGCAATGCATGCTGTGGCAGACGTCGCCGGCGGCGACCGAACTCGAAACGCGCACCGTCGACTGGATGCGCCAGGCGCTCGGTCTGCCGGAAGGCTTCTCGGGCGTAATCCAGGATTCAGCCTCATCGGCGACGTTGGCCGCGGTGCTGACCATGCGCGAACGGGCACTCGACTGGCAAGGCAACAAACAGGGCCTGGCAGGGCAGGCGCGGCTGCGCATCTACTCCTCCGACCAGGTGCACACGTCGATCGACCGGGCGATCTGGGTGTCCGGCATCGGCGAGGACAATCTCGTGCGCATTCCCGTCAGCGGCCGCTTTCGCGCCATGGACACGGCCGCGCTCGAGGCGGCAATCGTCGCCGACCGGGAAGCCGGCATGCTGCCGGCGGGCATCATCGCTTGCGTCGGCGGCACCAGCACTGGCGGCACCGACGACATTGCTGCGGTTGCCGAGGTGGCACGGCGGCATGGGCTTTATCTCCATGTCGATGCCGCCTGGGCGGGATCGGCGATGATCTGTCCGGAATATCGGCATTTCTGGACAGGCGTCGAAGGCGCCGATTCGATCGTTTTCAATCCGCACAAATGGCTGGGCGCTCAGTTCGACTGCTCGATCCAGTTCCTGCGCGACCCTGAAAGCCATGTCAGGACGCTGGCCATCAAGCCGGATTATCTGAAGACGCACGGTCATGACGGCATCATCAACTATTCCGAATGGTCGGTACCGCTCGGCAGGCGATTTCGCGCGTTGAAATTATGGTTCCTGCTGCGCGCCCATGGCCTGGAACGCCTGCGCACGATGATCCGCAATCATGTCGCGTGGAGCGAAGGGCTGGCGGCGCGGCTGGCAAGGGAGCCGGATTTCCAGATCGTCAGCGAACCGATGCTGTCGTTGTTCTCGTTCCGGCACAAGACCGCAACCGACGGGGACGAGCACAATCTGCGCCTTGTCAATGCGATCAACGACGATGGCCGCATCTACCTGACGCAGACGAAGGTTGATGGACTGATCGCAATCCGGTTCCAGGTCGGACAGTTCGAGGCGACCGCCGCCGATGTCGAAACGGCTTTTGTGGTGATTACTGAAATCGCACGTGGCCTGGGTCGCTGATTTCGTTAGCCGGCTTCTGCCTTTTCATCGGTTTCGTTTTCGACTATAGACAAGAAAAACGAAAACGGGAGGTTGCCCATGTATCTGTCGCCGCGCCATGCCGAGATTATCCAGATGGCCAAGGATCACGGCCGCGTGCTGGTCGATGATCTGGCCAACCACTTCAATGTGACGCCGCAGACCATACGCAAGGACCTCAACGATTTGTGCGACCAGCGGCTGCTCTCGCGCATCCATGGCGGCGCGCTGTACCCCTCCGGCATCGAGAACATGGAGTATGAGGC
>NZ_RZPW01001150.1:0-1324 GCF_003998455.1 Mesorhizobium sp. M7A.F.Ca.CA.001.08.2.1
GGAATGTCGGATCGAATTCCCTGACCGCCACGCGCGTCGCCGGCAGCGAGCCGCTGAAGATCAACACACCGATGAATCCATTCATCCAGCCACTCGCGGTCTTGTCCATCGTATGCTCCGTTTGTCGGCTCCGTATCAGGCGGAGCCGGTAGTATCGCCAGAGACAGTGCGGTACAATTATGCAAAACTGTCATGGTCAGCAGAGCAGTACGGATGGACAAGCAGACTACAGGAAGCGAGAGCGGCGGTACGCTGGTCGAAGGCGTCATGGCGACGATCCGCCAGCGGATCGCGGCGCGCAGCCTGACGCCGGGAGGGCAATTGCCGTCGATCCGCGCCTTTGCCAAATCCATGCGAGTGTCCAAATCCACCGTGGTCGAAGCCTATGAGCGGCTCGCCGCCGAAGGCGCGATCCGCTCGCGGCCGGGCTCCGGCTTCTATGCCGCCGGATCGCTGGCGCCGCTGTCGCTGGCCGAAATCGGCCCCCGCCTCGACCGCGCCGTCGATCCGCTCTGGATCTCGCGACAGTCCCTGGAGGCCGGCGATGACATGCTGAAGCCCGGCTGCGGCTGGCTGCCCGCTTCATGGATGCCACAGGCAGGGCTGCGCCGGGCGCTGCGCACGGTGGCGCGTGCCGCCGATGTCGCACTGGCCGATTACGGCACGCCGCTCGGCCTGCCACCGCTGCGGCAATTGCTGGCGCGGCGCATGGCCGGGCATGGCATCGAGGCCTCGCCCGAGCAGATCATGCTGACGGAATCAGGCACGCAGGCCATCGACCTCCTGTGCCGGTTCCTGATCGAGCCCGGCGACACCGTGCTGGTCGACGACCCCTGCTACTTCAACTTCCACGCCCTGTTGCGCGCTCACCGGGCCAAGGTCGTCAGCGTTCCCTACACGCCGTCGGGGCCGGATATCGATCTGTTCGCGCAGGCGTTGGCCGAGCATCGGCCACGCCTCTACATCACCAATTCCGGCATCCACAATCCGACCGGCGCGGTGCTGTCGCCAGTCACCGCGCACCGGCTGCTGAAACTCGCCGACCAATCGCAATTGACCATCGTCGAGGACGACATCTTCGCCGATTTCGAACATGCGCCCGCCCCCAGGCTGGCGGCGTTCGATGGTCTCAACCGCGTTGTCCATATCGGCAGCTTCTCCAAGACACTGTCGGCATCGGTTCGCTGCGGCTTCATCGCCGCACCGCGCGACTGGATCGAGCCCCTGACCGACCTCAAGATCGCCACGACCTTCGGCGGCGGCCGGCTCGCGGCCGAACTGGTGCTGACGTTGCTGAAGGACGGCAGCTACCGCAAGCACATGG
>NZ_RZPW01001151.1:0-1318 GCF_003998455.1 Mesorhizobium sp. M7A.F.Ca.CA.001.08.2.1
CGAGATCAGCGACCATGAAAGCATCGAGACGGTTCGCTGGCTGCCGGTGCATACGCCGCAGGGTAAGCTGCGCGCGCTCGGCTTCTGGGTCGGCGTGAAGGGCAGGGGAACGTCGCTGAACCAGCCGCTGGACAGAGTGGCGAGCGTGCTGGCCAGAGCCTGCGGGCATATCGGATCCGGCGCCGAATATCTCTACAACACGGTCAGCCATCTCGAAGCATTCGGCATCCGCGACCGCAATCTGTGGCGATTGCAGGAATTGGTGGCGCAGGAGGTCAGGGCCATCCATGGCCGCAAGCTTGAGCCTGGCCTTTCGCTCGCACTGCAAGCCCGACCGCAGTCGCAATAATATGAGTAAAAAAATCATGTTATTGCCGAGCCTTTTCAGGGACTTGCGTCGAAAATTGACCAATTGATAAAAAAATAAAACGTGCTAGCCTTCTAAGAAAACATGGGGAACTGACGATGCCAGAAGGCCAATTCAGGGAAGGCATTGCGGGCGGCAGGCTCTCGGCCGACCAGTATGCGGATAATTTTTCCGACCTGCACCCGCCGCTCGACCACCACGAGGCGCTGGTCGAATCCGACCGCTGCTATTTCTGCTACGACGCGCCGTGCATGAATGCATGCCCGACCTCGATCGACATTCCGCTGTTCATCCGCCAGATCTCGACCGGCAATCCGATCGGTTCGGCCAAGACCATCTTCGACCAGAACATATTGGGCGGCATGTGCGCCCGCGTCTGCCCGACCGAGACGCTGTGCGAGGAAGTCTGCGTGCGCGAGGTGGCGGAAGGCAAGCCGGTGCAGATCGGCCGCCTGCAGCGCTACGCCACCGACGTCGCCATGGGCGAGAACAAGCAGTTTTATCCGCGCGCCGAGCCGACCGGCAAGACGGTCGCCGTGGTCGGCGCCGGGCCGGCCGGCCTTGCCGCCGCGCACCGGCTCGCCCGCCACGGCCATGACGTGACCATCCTGGAGGCGCGCGCGAAGGCCGGCGGCCTCAACGAATACGGCATCGCCGCCTACAAGAGCGTCGACGATTTCGCCCAGGCCGAAGTTGACTACGTGACCGCGATCGGCGGTATCGACATCCAGAACGGCAAGGCGCTCGGCCGCGACTATCAGCTGTCGGATCTGATCCGCAATTACGACGCGGTGTTTCTCGGCATGGGCCTTGGCGGTGTCAATGCGCTGCGTGCCGATGGCGAGGACGCTGACGGCGTCATCAACGCGGTCGAGTTCATTGCCGAGCTGCGCCAGGCCAGCGACCTTTCCGGCCTGCCGGTTGGTCGCCGCGTCGTCGTCATCGGTGGCG
>NZ_RZPW01001152.1:0-1318 GCF_003998455.1 Mesorhizobium sp. M7A.F.Ca.CA.001.08.2.1
TCCCTGGGTAGCAGGCCCATCATGGTGCGGCCGGCGGTGTCGAAGGAACCGGTATAGGTGTAAGGCAGGCCGACGCGGATGGCAGCCTCGGCGGCAGCGCGGATCTCGTCGGGAGCAGACATCGTCTCGATCCAGGCGACTTCGGCGCCGCCTTCCTTGAGACCCTCGATCTGCTCGGCGAAGGCGTCGACCGCCTCGTCATAGGTCATGGCGCCGAGCGGCACCAGCAATTCGCCGGTCGGGCCGACCGAACCGGCGACGATCACCTTGCGGCCGGCCTTGTCGGCGACAGCACGGGCGATCTCGGCGGCGCGCTTGTTCAGCGCATGCACACGGTCCTGCGCATGATGCAGCTTCAGCCGGTGGCGGGTGCCGCCGAACGAGTTGGTGAGGATGATGTCGGCCCCGGCATCGACGAAATTCTGATGCAGGCTGGTGATGGTGTCGGGCGCCGTCTCGTTGAGCAGCTCGGGCGCCTCGCCGGCCTCCAGCCCCATGGCGAACAGGTTTGTGCCGGTGGCGCCATCGGCCAGCAGCACGCCCTTTTCGGCCAGCAGAGCATTGATCGGGTTGGTGGTCGTCATCGGATTGGCTTTCATGTTTCGAAGTCGAATAAGGATATAAAGAAGTCTTTATGTGTAGTCAATGGAATGGCGGCAACGCGGCCACCAATGCGGAGGCCGATTTCCGTCCAAAGGATCATTGTTGCCGAAGATCAGGCAGTGCCTGTTGAGAATGACATGCCGGCCAGTCTGTGCGCGAAGCCGGACGCCTCGTGCGCATTGATGTCGGCGGCCCGGATCAGATTGTCGAAGTGCTGGATCAGCGTCTGGATCGGCTGGGTGGCGTTGAGCACCAGATACATGTCGCCGACATAGATGGCGGCGCGGTAGGGTCCGAAGATGGTGTAGGGGATCGAATAGCGCATCCTCCCGTCATAGAGAAACAGCCGGAAGGTCGGATAGAGGTCGTCGAGCAGCGTCGCCATGTGCAGCAGCTGCGCGCGCCGGTCGGCTTCGGGGAAACGGTCCCAGACACCCAGCCCGCGGGCAAATATCTCCAGCGTGTGGCGCGGCATGCAGACTTCCATGTCGGTCTCAGGCCGCCTGTTGTAGTCGATGCGGTATTGCGTTTCGCCGGCCTGCGCCAGGCGGCTCTTGTTGGCGATGCCGGCTTCGTAGTCGACCAGCGCTTCGGTGCGCAGAAGATCGGGAATGCCGGCAGGCACGTAGCGGATCTTGGTGCCTGCCGCCTCGGCATGCCATTTGGCCAACAGCGTGCGGTCGAAACCATCCGGTGCCTCTTCGATCTCCAGGCT
>NZ_RZPW01001153.1:0-1313 GCF_003998455.1 Mesorhizobium sp. M7A.F.Ca.CA.001.08.2.1
ACGTCATGCTGATCGGGCAGGGGGTTGGGCGCATCGACGGTTCGATCGTCATCGACAATGACGGTGCAGGCTTCACCTTCCTGCGGACGGGAGCAATCCGGCAATATGGCAGCCAGAACGCCAGCCCAGAATCGATGTTAAAGCACAGCCAAGATCCGACGGCTAAGGATCCCGCGACAGCACAGCTACCCGATCTCAATGTCGGTGGCATCCTTCCGTTCGACCACTACCGTGTTATGCTGCGAAGCGGTGAGAACGCCCTGCATGACAGCCGCGACGACCTGGATGGTAATCGCGATGGAACTCCTGGCGACGATTTTATCGCTGGTTTCGACGTCAAGAGCGTAGGAAACGGCATTATCAGCCTGTTCGACTTCATGCGCGGTCCGGGCCAGAAAGTGGATGTTCCCGCCCGCGCCAACGGACTGCCTGTGAGTTTCAGCAGCCTTGGCGGCGTCAAGTCGCTGGTGTTCACTGTGGACTATGATCCGGCCATGCTCACCATAACTGGAGCAACGGCCGGAGCCGACCTTCCCAAGGGCACGAAACTCTCATTTGGCAGCACCCTGAAATCTGACGGGACGAAGCAGGCCATCGTGACTGTCTCCAGCAGCAGCGCACTGCGAAGCGGCACGCTGAATATCGTCTCCCTCACTGCGTCCGTGCCCAGCACCGCGATCTATGGAGATACCCAGGTCCTGCATGTCGCGGTTGCAAGCGTAAACGGCAAGGCGACAACAATCACCAGCGACGATGCCCTGCAGATTGTGGGCTATATCGGCGACGCCAACAGAGATGCGGTATACACCAAGGCGGACGTCGACCTAATCTCAACGGCGGCAGCAAATCCAGGACAGGGCTTCTCAGCCTGGTCCTTGATCGATCCGGTCTCGATCGCGGATTTCGACCTCAGCGGTACTGTTACCAGCCAAGATGCCAACATCCTGAAATTGGAGATAGCGGGCCGCGACCAGCCGGAGATCCCACCAATTCCCGCCGGCATCCATGTTCAGTTCCAAAGCACCGGGGCCGGATTCCAGACGCAGAGCGAATCCTCTACACTAGACGCTTTGCCTCTCGGCCCGACCCTGACCTCAGCCGACGCGACGACATCTCGGGCGCAGGTGACGCGCGGGGAGGCGTCAGCAGATCCCACGCCTGCGATCAACAAGAACTCGGCTCCTCTCTTGCGCGCTCCTGACGACGGAACCAAGGCTTCACTGTTGGACGTTCCGGACTGGCAATTTGCCGGCGCTGCGAGACGAGCCTCGCAGGGCGATCGCGATTTCGCTCTCGATCTGACGGTCCCGACA
>NZ_RZPW01001154.1:0-1307 GCF_003998455.1 Mesorhizobium sp. M7A.F.Ca.CA.001.08.2.1
CTCGTTACGCGGATCGGCGAGGATCCCGGCCTCGGCGGCGTGCACGCACCGTTCGGGAAATTCGTGGTGGCAGCCTATATGATCGAAATGCGTGTGGCTGGCGACGCAAATCAGCTTGCGCTCGCTGACCAACGGCACGTGACGCCTGAGGCTGAAATGGCCAAGCCCGGTGTCGAACAGAAGGTCACGATCGCGGCCGCGCACATGCCACATATTGCAGCGGAAGAACGGTTTTATCCAAGGCTCGTGGATCAAGGTCACGCCATCGCTCATGCGGATGGTCTCGTACCAGTCTGGTGCCTCGATGACCGCAAGCGTTGCCATGTTTCAATCCGTCAGAAAGTTCAGTCCGTCAGCAGGATGATCTGGTCGGTATCGCAGGAAATCGCGACCCTGTCGCCCGGCTGGACGGTCGCCGTCGCGGGCAATTTGGCGATGAAGTGGAGCGAAGGGTCCTCGACGGAAACGGCGAGCACGCGCTTGAAGCTGCCCTGGAAAACCACGTCGCTCACCTCGGCCGTGCCGAGCCTGACACCGCCGCGCGCCTCGCCGAGGACAAGATGCTCCGGGCGTATGGCCAGCGCAACGGTAGAGCCGACCGGCAAGGCGCCGGGCAGCGAGACCGGCCCGACCGGCGTCGCGACGGTGCTTGTCCTGTCGCTGGCCTCCGTGACCGTGCCGGCGAGGATCGTGCTTTCGCCCATGAAGGTCGCCGAAAAACGCGTCGCCGGCCGTGCGTAGACGCGCTCTGGCGGACCTTCGTCCTCGATGCGCCCGTCATTCATCACCACGCAATGGTCGGCCAGCGCCATCGCCTCTTCCTGGTCGTGCGTGACATGGATAAAGGCGGTGCCGACGCGCTTCTGGATCGCCTTCAATTCATCCTGCATCTGCCGGCGAAGTTTGAGGTCGAGGGCGCCGAGCGGCTCGTCGAGCAACAGCACCGCCGGCTCGATCACCAGCGCCCGCGCCAGCGCCACGCGCTGCCGTTGGCCGCCGGAGAGCTGATGCGGCTTTTTGTCGAATGCAGAGGCGAGACCGACCAGCGCCAGCGCCTCGCGCGCCTTTGCGGCGCGTGTCGCGCCGTCGACGCCCTGCATGCGCAGGCCGAAGCCGACATTGCTGCCGACGCTCATATGTGGGAACAGCGCATAGTCCTGGAACACCGTCGTCGTCGGCCGCTTGGCCGGCGGCACCGACGTGCAATCCTCGCCACGGATGAACACCTTGCCTTCGCTGGGGGTGACGAAGCCGCCCAGAATGGACAAGAGCGTCGTCTTGCCGGAGCCGGACGGCCCGAGCAGGAT
>NZ_RZPW01001155.1:0-1304 GCF_003998455.1 Mesorhizobium sp. M7A.F.Ca.CA.001.08.2.1
GGGAAGGTGGTGCTGTCCCGCTCGGCACGTGCCGGCGATGCACCCGCCGTGCCGTCGCGCTGGCTTCAGCGGCTGCTGACCTTCATCGGCAGCGACCAGGCAGCGGAGCTGCGCCGGCGTGGCGACGAGCTGCTCGCCTGGGCGCGCGCGCTGGATGCCGGCCCAAGGCAGGATTTCGCGCCACGGCCGCAGCCGAAGCCGCCGCTGTCGGTGCGCCCGACGCATTTCTCGGTCACCGAGATCGAGACCCTGCGCCGTGATCCCTACGCCGTCTATGCAAGACGCATCCTCGGCCTGATGCCGCTCGATCCGGTCATTCGCGATCCTGGTGCGGCCGAGCGCGGCACGCTGTTTCACGCCATCCTGCACCTGTTCTCAGGCAGCGTCGCCGATCCGCGCGCTCCCGATGCGCTTGCCGGCCTCATCGCCGCCGGCCGCGCCTGCTTTGCCGAAGCCGCCCTTCCGGCCGACGTCGAGGCGGTGTGGTGGCCGCGCTTCGAA
This sequence comes from Mesorhizobium sp. M7A.F.Ca.CA.001.08.2.1, assembly GCF_003998455.1. Taxonomy (NCBI): domain Bacteria; kingdom Pseudomonadati; phylum Pseudomonadota; class Alphaproteobacteria; order Hyphomicrobiales; family Phyllobacteriaceae; genus Mesorhizobium; species Mesorhizobium sp. M7A.F.Ca.CA.001.08.2.1. Next base: position 502 of record NZ_RZPW01001155.1, read on the forward strand.
AAACTCGCCGCCAACATCATCGAGTGGGAGCGCACGCGCGCTGATGCTGTGACAAGGCGCCATGCCGAGGAGCGCGGCGGAAAGACCGTTGTCGGCCAATCCGGCGTGACGCTGTCCGGCTACGCCGACCGCGTCGACCTTCTGGCCGGCGGCATGGCCGACATACTGGACTACAAGACCGGCTCCTCGCCGTCCAAGGCGCAGGCGCACACACTGCTTGCGCCGCAACTGGCGCTGGAGGGCGCGCTGCTCAGGCGCGGCGCCTTCAAGGATTTGGGCGTGCGTGAGCCCTCTCAGCTGGCTTTCATCAGGCTGAAGCCGAATGGCGAGGTGTTCGAGGAATCCATCCTCGAACACAACCGCCAGCCGCGAACCGCGACCGATCTTGCCGAAGAGGCTTGGGCACGGCTGGAAAAGCTGCTGATCCACTATGCGGACCCTGCGACCGGGTATCTGTCGCGCGCGCTGCCGTTCCGCGAAGGCGAGACGGATGGCGACTACGACCATCTTGCCCGCGTGCTCGAATGGTCGGCAGGCGGCGATGCCGGCGACGAGGGAGCGGAGGCATGAAGAAGGCCTATCCCATTCCCAGCGACACCGCGACCAGCCAGGCCCGCGCCGCCGACCCCGGCAATTCCGCCTGGGTGTCGGCCAATGCCGGCTCCGGCAAGACCCATGTGCTGGCGCAGCGCGTCATCCGGCTGCTGCTGCGCGGCACCGATCCGTCGAAGATCCTGTGCCTGACCTATACGCGCGCCGCCGCCGCCAACATGTCGAACCGGGTCTTTTCGACACTGTCGGAG
>NZ_RZPW01001156.1:0-1299 GCF_003998455.1 Mesorhizobium sp. M7A.F.Ca.CA.001.08.2.1
AACCACAACGACGAATTCCTGTCGTTTGGTGCATTTGATCTTGAGCCAGCTGGTCGTGCGGTCGCCGATGTAACGGCTGTCGGCGCGCTTGGCGATAACGCCTTCGTGGCCACCCTCGCACATGGCGTCGAAGACTTGTCTGCCCCGGTCGACGATGTGGCCGGAAAACTGCAGGCTGTCGCCGACGTCGCGGTCCCCAAGGAGCAACTCCAGCCGCTCCTTGCGATCGAGCAGCGGTTGGGTCGACAGATCCTCGCCATTCAGCTCGAGCAGATCGAATGCATAGAACTTGAGGGGCACACCTGCGGCGATGCCGGTTTTCAGCATGGAAAAATTGCTGCGGCCCTGGCTGTCGATCGCGACAATCTCGCCGTCAATCAGGGCAGAGCCTTTGGTTAGCGCCTGAAGCGGCGGCAGGATGACCTTGAACTGTCGCGTCCAGTCGTGGCCGTTGCGGGTGTAGACCACCACTTTAGAGCCGGAAATCGCGACCTGGGCGCGATACCCATCGAACTTCATTTCGAACAGCCAATTGCTGCCCACAGGTATCTCGTCGGTCAAAGTGCAGAGCTGGAACGGACGAAACGCTGGCGGCGGATATGTAGGGGTAGATTCTGAGTCCCGGCGCCGTGGGCGCTTTTTGCTGAGGGCGGCCTCTACGGCCGGCATGTGGAACTCGAATACATGGCTCGATTCAATACCCTGAACGGGATTCGGTTCCACTCCGGTAAGTCGAGACATTGAACCGGAAGACACTGGCTGCGTTGTTGGGTCTGGAATGGCAATCTTTTGGAGGACGAAATGGCCAATACAGGAACAACACGTGGACGCAACCAGGATCGCGTGAAGGTCGCTGGCGGGCAGGATCATGAAGTGAAATACGAGGCGGGTAAGACCGGAGCGAGCAAGGCCGACGTGAAGTCAGCCGTGAAATCGGTCGGGAACAGCCGCAAGAAGGTCGAGGATAAGCTAGGTAAGAACTGAACCACGGGGTCCGGCTAGATGCTCCGGGTTGCCACGTTCAATGTAAACGGCGTCAATGGTCGTCTGCCGGTCCTCATCGCGTGGCTAAAGGCCACGCGCTATGACGTCGTCTGCCTTCAAGAACTCAAAACCTCGGACGAGAAATTTCCGGCCGAGGCGATCGGCGATGCTGGCTATGGCGCGATCTGGCACGGCCAGAAATCCTACAACGGCGTCGCTATCCTGGCTCGCGGAGCTGACCCGATCGAGCGCCGACGCGGGCTTCCTGGCGACCCTGACGATAGCCATAGCCGCTATATCGAGGCGGAGATCAGC
>NZ_RZPW01001157.1:0-1297 GCF_003998455.1 Mesorhizobium sp. M7A.F.Ca.CA.001.08.2.1
GTCTTATCACCAGCTGTGTCCGAGGATCCCGACGTGCAGGTGGTCGTACCCGAGCCGATACTGTTGCTAGCCGTGGTGTTGCTGCCGGTCGAACCCGAGGATCCCGACGTGCCGGTGGTTGTACCCGAACCAGTGCTGTTGCTAGCCGTGCTGTTACTGCCGGTCGAACCCGAGCTGCCTGATGTGCCGGTCGTTGTGCCAGAGCCAGTGCCGTTACTGGCCGTCATTCTCGAGCAGTCGGAGCGAACCTGTGCCTGCTGTTCAGAGCTCAGCGAAGACCAGTTCCGGCGGATCTCATCCTGCGACAGAAGTCTTCCCGAATTGGCGTCGCTGAAGAATGAGCCGGAGAGCTTGCTGTCCCAACCGCTCGGGATACCGCTTTGGCCGGAGCCGGACGTAGAACTCATACCCGAACCGGCCGATGAGCCGGACGTTCCGTTTGTGCCGCTGGATGTTCCCGACGACTGTGCGAAGGCTGCGGTGGCGAGACAGAGAGAGATTGCTGTTGCTGTCAAAATCTTACGTTTCATGTGAGTCTCCATTAGTGGGCGGCGCCCTTGTGGCGTCGCCCCCTAATCCAGAGGAAAGGCACTTGTTCCTGTATAGAGCGGAATTCAATGTCATGATCCTTGTGCACCAGTCCTGGGTCTCAAATGCGATGCCGGGGCGCTTCAACCACCAGCGAACCGCAGGCAAGGGCAAGACGCCCGCGATCGTGATCGCTGGGAATGGTATCGCTTTTGCCAAGGAGAAGAAGGTGGTGGTGAGTGACGCTGCGGACCTGTGCTCTACCAAGCACTCCGCCAAGAAGCCGGTGCCAGAGCTGGACTGCAGTTCGACTGGAACGGCCAAATTGCCGGCCGGTTCAACGCCGGAAAAACCACACCTCGGATAAACACCAATCCGTGGATGGAAAAAGACTTTCAGTGAAACGCGCGCTGGCGACGCTGCCTCTCGGGGAACATTGTCGCCTGGAAACACTTCGCACTGTCACATCAGTTCAACGTTCCCCTTTGGAACTGGCCCGCTGCCGAAAGGTGGCGGGCAGTTTAGCATCAGCTTGACGGCTTGATCGCCCACCACCTTTAGCGCCGGCCCAGCCCGGCCGGTTTTTTGTACATTAGCGGAACCTGAAAACTTGGCGGCTGGTTCTCAATCGACGTCGAGCCCCCTTCGCTTCTGGTCGAGGGCCGTAACCCTCGGCCGGGCGCGCATCGCTCCGCCAGTGGTGCTGGCCCACCTCGCTCTTCAAAGTTACAGTGGCTTTTGCGTTGGGTCGGCAGCCGTAGGCTTTGTC
>NZ_RZPW01001158.1:0-1295 GCF_003998455.1 Mesorhizobium sp. M7A.F.Ca.CA.001.08.2.1
CACTTGGAAAAGTGGATAAAAAGGCGCTTGAAATTCATTTTCACTGCGTCTTACCAATATTTTGAAGAACACTTCAACCGATAGTTTGAAGAACACTCCAAAAACTGACCTCGAGGCTTCGTCGCGAACTCAGCAAAGAGCAGCCAAACCAAAATTATCGGTTCTGTGCCTGTCGGCAGACCGCTGCCTCGCCCGTCCTTGGTGAGACAGCGCCATCATGGACCATTTGGCGATGCTGACGCACTCAACAAGGAGTCCCCTACATGCAGAAACCACCTGCCCCCCAAGCGCATCTCGTCACTGCCGGTCTCGCTTTCGGCGAGTCGCCGCGCTGGCATGACGGACGGCTGTGGCTTTGCAACTGGGGCACCGGCGAGATTATCGCCGTCGATGCCGACGGCAACCGCGAGGTCATGCTCACCGTACCGGCTGTCCTGCCCTACTCCATTGACTGGCTGCCGGATGGCCGCCTGCTCGTCATCTCCGGCCGCGAAGGGCTGCTGCTACGACAGGAGGCCGACGGGAGCCTCGTCACTCGCGCCGATTTGCGTGACCTGTCGAAAAGCCCTTGGAACGAGATCGTCGTCGACGGGCGCGGCAACACCTATGTCAATGGCGGCGGACCGGCGCCGGCTTCTGGCGAGCATTTCAGCCCCGGCACCATCGTGTTGATCACGCCGGACGGCGCGGTCCGGCAGGTGGCGGAAAATATCGCCTTTGCCAACGGCATGGCAGTGAGCCCGGACAACAAGACGCTGATTGTCGCGGAATCCCATGCCAATCGGCTGACCGCCTTCGACATTGCCGCCGACGGCAGCCTTGCCAACCGAAGGGTCTGGGCCGACCTCGACGGCTATCCCGACGGCATCTGCCTCGATGCCGAAGGGGCGGCCTGGTATGCGGATGTTCCCAACAAGCGTTGCGTGCGGGTGCGTGAAGGCGGCGAGGTGCTGCAGACAGTGACCGTCGATCGCGGCTGCTTTGCCTGCATGCTGGGCGGCACCGACAGGAAAACGCTGTTCATTCTCGCCGCCGAATGGCGCGGCTTCGAGCATATGCTCAGCGACGCCCGCACCGGCCAGGTGTTCAGCGTCGAAGCGCCGGCACCTGGCATCGGCTGGCCGTAACAGCCTTGCTACAGCCCGGGAACCCTCTGATAGTTGGCGATGTCGGCGCGAACGCCGAGCCGGGCGATCGTCTCCTGCGGGTTGAAGGCGATGCGCTCGTGCGCGGCCTTGACGATCGGCACGACATTGTCGACGGCCGCCTGGCTTTCCCATTCGACGATGGTGACG